>JAFIES010000145.1 GCA_020832415.1 Balneolaceae bacterium
ATACGTTCAGAGCAGACACCGAAAAATTTGGAGGCTAGCCTCCATTCAAATGACATTGACACTGCGTGTCAATATCCATATTGTATCATTAATCTAAACTAATAAACCTAAATATCGGTCAAGCCAATTCAGGGATTGACAGACATTCAGTGTTCATTATTCGATATTCATCATTCTTTCCAGATCTTTATTAATCCTAACCCACAATCCAACCACAAATGTCTTCCTGGACGCTGAAATCCATCCCGCCACACGACTGGTTTATCTGCCTCGACGCCAATCCCTATTTTGATCACGAACACAATCCCGAAACCATTTTTGAGGAGGGGTTTACACGCCCCATTCCGCTGGATGAGCGCGATATTGTGGCCACGGTTTTTTTCAATGGCGATCCCGAAAACCCGGAGTTCCATGTGGAAACACCGGAGGATTTGAGTGAAGATGAGATTGAACAGGCCACCCGGGTTCTGGCGCGGATTTTTGGTACAAACATCGATCTGAGACCATTCTACGATATGGCTGCGGGCGACCCAGTTCTTGGGCCAAAAATGACAGAGTTTTATGGCCTCAAGCGGATGTCTCGCGCGAATCTTCTGGAGGATATGGTGAATCGCATCATCCAGATGCAGCTTTCGCATAAGCCTACTGCTAAGAAGATGGCATTTCGGGTGCGTGAAGCGTATGGCACGCATTTGCAGCATCAGGGAAAATTGTTGCCAGCATGGCCGCGTCCGTTTCAGCTGGCAAAAGCCGATCCGGCACAGATTCGAAAAATGGGTCCAACACTGCGTAAAGGCGAGTACCTCGTGGGAATTGCCCAGGATATGCTGGCCGGCGAAGTGGATCTGGATTATCTAGACCGGGAAGCATCTCCGCAGGAGTTTTATGATCGCATCTCAAAAATCCGGGGTGTGGGTCCTACTTCCGCACAGGATCTGATGCTTTTCCGGGAACGAACGGATGCCATTTTTCCGAGTAACATCAAAAAAGGAGAAGAGAAAGGGCTGCGCCGGTGGATCATCATGAGCTATGGCGGGGATCCCTCAGCCACCAGCGAAGAGGATTTTAAACGTATGATTTCGAATTGGAAGGGTTTTGAAGCGGCCGCGATTGAGTTTCTATTTATTGACTGGATTGTGAGCAGGAAGAAATAGGGAGAGGCGTGAGACGGAAAACGGAAAACGTGATTCGGGACCAGAGACGGTGCTTAGTAAGGGTTCACCTGTTTATTCACATTACATGGATATAGTTTGATTGGTAATCTTGAAGAGTTGAGAGTTGCATCAGGCTCTACTGGTTTGATGAGAAAACGATGAAAATATGACCGGAGAACTTTCACCAAGAAACAGAACCTTGCAGATTTATTCAAAATCTTTCCCTTCAACACCTCGATTGATTTCCCGGTTTTGCCGGGTTCCGCGCCTCGGTGTTTTTGTTTTTGCCCTATTGCATCCCCGGGTTTCGCTCCATCATCCATGCGTTGCATGTGTGATCATCGCTTCACCCGGGCTACCAATGTGTCACTCCTCCGGAGTGATTGGGTTCGATGATTATTCAGAAAAAGAGGTCGCAACGGAAATCATTGAAAAGGCTTGGATCTAAAAAGGTAAAAACGGGAAGTCTTCGAAGCGCTCGGCACAAGCTGTTTTCGCTATTTCGAAAAAGAGGTCGTTGTGAAATTTATTGAAATGGCTTGGCAAAAACGGCTCCGGCAGGAGCCAAATCGTTGTAGCCCGGGGCAAGATTGGGTTGAAAACGCACAGCGTTTGTTCCCAATCGCAGCCCCGGAATAAACGAAACGTCCAAAAAATCCAGAGGCGAGACAGGCAAAAAAATCAGCCGGCAAATTCGAAGGGATGCGGCATTCATTCAGAACCTTGCACAACGAAATCGAACCCTGCTAATTTTCTTCTAAATCTTTCCCATTAACCCCTCGATTGAATATTCGGATTTTGCCGGGTTCCACGCCTCGGTGTTTTTGTTTTTGCTCTGATGGTACCCCGGGTTTCGCTCCATCATCCATGCGTTGCATGTGTGATCATCGCTTCACCCGGGGCTACCAATGTGTCACTCCTCCGGAGTGTTAAAAATAGATGATTATTCAGAATAAGAGGTCGTGATGGAAATCAATCATATGGCCTGAAAACATGAAGGTATCTTAAAAATCTGTTTCACAGCTGCCGTTTGTCCCATTTCACCCACTACATTCTCTGTAAACTACTGGGTGAACCCTTTTTAATTATCTGCTGCCACTCTTTAGATGATGCCCGTTTAAATGAATGCCGCATTCCGTTTTTTCGAGATTTTCCCATCGGCCAGCTCGTGGTGAACCATTTCCATTAGCCGGTGCCGTACAGGGTCTGCATCCGATACTGGGATAACCCTCATCATACAGGCGGTGGTATGGAATGTCATTTTGATGAATTGTATCCCAAATCATTGAATCGGTCCAGTTTAGCAGCGGGTTTATCTTTATTACGTTATTCAGTGCATCCCGCTCAATTTTTTGTGCGTTTCTGCGGTGTTCCGTCTGGCTTTTTCTGATACCACTGATCCATGCTTTTTTATCGGATAAATAGCGCTGCAAGGGTAAAACTTTACGGATGTGACAACATCTGTCGGGATCCGTTTTCCAGAGATTGTTGCCATAAGCAGCTGCCTGTTCACTCAGTGAGAGTGCTGTGGCTGCGGACTCAATTTTTTTTCCATATCGCAACTCAAGCTGTTTCCATAGTGCATATGTTTCATCGAATAGAAGATTTGTATCCAGGCAGAAGATCTTCATCGGCAGTTGCAGCTTGTAAACCATGTGAATGAGAATCACTCCGGAAGCACCAAATCCCGTGCCCAGTGCTATCTCATCGCCAAAATTTTCTACACTCCATATAAGTATCTCTTCAGCACCGGTATTTTCAAACCGGCTGTTCAGCTGCTCAATCTCATTGTCCGTAAAAAGTGCTGACTCTTTCTTTTCCATAGATGCCGTTTGTTCGTTCCAAAAAAAAACCCGCTAACTTAGATAAAGCAGCGGGTTTTTTAACATTCATTTCCTGAGAACCGGTTATTCTTCCCGCCAACATTGTATCCGCATACAACACATCATCATCTGCTTACAGAAAATGATTGCCGAGTTGATTTGTAAACCTGTGTTCATCAAACTCAAATTGTTTCAGTTCTTGTGGTAAAATAGAAAAAGGGTCTGCATTCAAAAAAGTTTAGCATGTAATGTCGCATTTTTTTCGTGCTAACTTATAAAAGCTCAGAAAAGCGCTTTTATACCCTTGATTTTTCAGAATCATAGAAGAATTTCACTGTCTTTCTCAATTTTTCATACGATTCTGATCAGCTTTTTGAGAGCGAATCAACTTCAAAATGAATATAGGCGCACAGTTCAAACCAATTTAAAGTAATGATAACAGCCCAAGTGGATTTCGATCTGAGTCATGCGAAACAGAAGCAGCCTGCAAAATCGAAGGGATGGGGTATGAGCTCAAAAACGTGAGACGTGATTCAGAACGAGAGCTGTGCTTCGTCAGGATTCACCATTTTATTCTCATTACATTGAGATTGTTTAGGTAGCCTTGATGTATCCAAAGATCTGTTTCACGTTTGCCGTTTGCCGTCTCACGAACTTAGATCATTAAAAACCCACCGCCTGACCATCTTTTCGTGAATCGGTACCGCCGTGGTAAAAGGTGCCATCAAACAGAATCCCCTGGAAACCACCAAACCGTTCGAAACCATATTTCACATCATGACCCATAATCATGAGCTGCCGAACCGTTTCGTAACTAAATCCCGATTCCAGTTCAGTTGATCCCGTTCCGCCGCCGGAGTGACGAATACGCGGGGCATCGCTCGCCTCCTGGATGTTCATGCCAAAGTCGATCATATTCATAATAATCTGAACATGGCCCTGCGGTTGCATATCACCACCGGTGAGCCCGAAACTGATGTACGGCTCGCCATCTTTAGTAACAAAAGCCGGGATAATGGTGTGAAAAGGGCGCTTCCCGGGAGCATAGGTATTTACGTGGCCATCCTGAAGAGTAAATCCGGTGCCGCGATTTTGCAGCGGAAAACCAAGTCCGGGCGGCACAATCAGTGAGCCAAAAAGCCAGGAGTTACTCTGAATCAGCGATATCATATTTCCATCACCATCTGCCACTGTGAGGTAGATGGTGTGATTGTCCATCTCAAGACCTGGGCCATATGCTTGTACCCGGTCAGACCGAATCAGCCCTCGCCTCTCAGCAGCGTACTCTTTGGAAAGCATCTCATCCACCGGCAGCTCGTTGAAATCGGGATCACCTACGTAGGCGGCCAGATCGGCATAGGCCAGTTTTTTTGCTTCGGTGAAGTAGTGAATATGCTCCGGGCTTCCAAACCCGTACTCACCCAGATCAAACCCTTCCAGGATGTTGAGCATCTGCAATACCGAAATCCCCTGGGTTGATGGCGGTATCTGCCACACATCCACCCCGCGATAGTTTACTGAAATGGGATCCACCCACTGCGAACTATGGGCTGCAAGATCATCCATCGAAAGAAAACCGCCCAGATTTTGTATATGCTGCACAATGGCCTCTCCTATCTCTCCTCTGTAAAACGCATCCCTCCCACCCGATGCAATCTTTTCATAGGTATCTGCCAGATCAGGATTTTTAAACAGTTCCCCGGTTTTTGGAAAGCGCCCCTCCGCCCGGTAGAGGCGGCTGAATTCACCCAGATCTTCCCAGGCAAAATCATCGGGCAGGCTGTAGGCGTGAATCAGATCGCGTTCAAGGAAATCCATCAGATCGGCAATCTCGGGATGCACTGCAATACCTTCGCGAGCGTATCGAATGGTGGGTTCAAGAATTGCATCAAACCCGATGTTTCCGAACTTTTCATGAAGCTCAAACCAACCATCCACAACACCCGGCACAGTTACCGCATGCGGGCTTGCCGCTGTGATACGCGAAATTCCCTGCTCGCGAAAATAGTCCATTGTTAATCCCATCGCAGACTTCCCGCTGGCATTCAGTCCAAAAAGTTTTTCATCATCGGCACTCCAGACTATTGCAAAGAGATCTCCCCCGGGGCCGTTCATCGCGGGATCAGCAAACCCTAGAAAAGCATTGGCCGCAATGGCTGCATCCACCACCGAACCGCCCTGCTTCAGAATATCGAGAGCGATCTGTCCGGCAAGCGGATGGTTGGTCGCCGCCATCCCATTTTTGGCAATCACCTGTGAACGGGTTGAGAAAATCTCTCCTGAAAGGCGATCCTGAGCAAAGGTTTCTTTGGCAAAAAGCAGGCTGATTAAAAGAAAAACCAAAATCGATATAAAACGTCTCATAAAAAGTATGTTTGTTTATGGTGAACTAATCGTATTTAGTGTAGCCTATTGTATTGTCAACTTTGAGAATACGGTTATTCTCAAAGTCATCGGATGAGTTTCTTCGAGAACATATGGCACACTGTTAGCTTGGATAGTTTACGTGGTGACTCATCCGATGACTATACCGACACAGTAAGCGGACCATAAAACGTGGGTTTGATAAGGGTTTTGATTATCCGTTACATCCGGAATATTTCGTCCATTTTATCAGCTACATTCTGTTTGAGAAACTCTTCCGGTGAAATACCCTCGGGCCGATAAGCCGGTTCTGCAATGCCGTATCCGCTGTAGCCTGCGTTTCGCAGAGCAGCCATAATTGCGGGCCAGTTGTTATCTCCTTCAAGATAGTTTACCCGGAAACCCCGCCAAAGGCCTTCATCATCTCGTTTTTGGCGGCTAAACTCTTTGATGTGAATCATGGCAATTCTCGGGCCTAAAATGTCAATCCACTGTTCGGGCCATCCCATGTTGACGATGTTTCCAATATCGAAATACCAGCCTACATTGGGCGATTCAAACTCATCCACATATCGGGCTGCTTCGAGCGGACTCAGCAAAAAGTGGTTCCACACATTTTCGATAGCGATCGTAACCCCCAGCTCTTCGGCCAGCGGCACCATTTTCCGGATCTCTTCCTGCGATCGCCGGTAGGCGTCATCATATGATACATCTGCATTTACAACACCCGGAACCAGTAAAATGACTGAAGCACCATAGGCATCTGCATCGTAAAGGGCCGTTTCAAGTCCGTCGAGTCCGGCCCGACGAACTTCTGCATCGGGACTGGAAAGCGGCGACGCCCAGTGCGTTGACACACAAACACTGGGAATTTCGAGACCGGTTTCGGCTTTGGCAGCCAGTACCTCATCTCTGGACAATCCACTTGCCGGCTCCACGCCATCAAATCCGGCTGTTTTAAGCATCCTGAACTTTTCACTGATCGAAAAATCATTGCGGTTTGGAAAGGTATCCAGCATGTACCCTTTCTTCAGAGTACCGTTAAAAACCGGCTTTTGTTTATGCATCATCTTTGGTTTCAATTTCAATGAACCTGCGCCGGCCGCCAGCGCAGCCATTCCGCTGCTTCCTAATTTCAGGAAATCTTTTCTTCTCATGCTCATCCGTATTTTTGGGGTTAGGTTGCAGACATTCCTGCCTGTCAACACAGTGCCTTAAAGGTTCTGATGATACCACAAGGTTACTGCATATTTATTTTATTAACGTGAGTTCGCTATAAAACTGAACCCGTCATATTGAGCGCAATTCCGAAGGTGCTTTTTCCGAGGAATGAAGTCGAAATATGAGTTTTCGACTTCGTCCCTCCTGAAATACGTCGGGACTGCGCTCAAACGGACGATTCTTTTTAAATGTTACATCGAACTCATGTTAAATAGGACTACACAAACGGTGTAATTCCCGGCATTGCTACTTCGTGCTCAAGCGGGATGGTATCCCAGTCGATACTGTTTGGGCCGAGAATTTGCTGTGAATTCAGTGCTTGCTCCCAGGTAATTCGTTGCCCTGTGTACGCAGCCATGCGTCCCATAATTCCAGCCATTGTACTGTTTGCCATATAATACCCATCATTCAGATGCACACCTTTACGGATAGCAGCAAAGAGTTCATCATGCTGGGTTTGGTACATGTTATTTGCTTCGCCGTCGAACTCCCAGTTTCTGCGTCCTTCAATCCTGTGGATGTTTCTGGAAACATCGGCACGGCCAATACCATCGGTTCCGTAAATTTCGGCTTTATAGCTGTTCTGGCAATTTGCCTGCTGGCGGCTCATATGAAATCCTTTTGTTCCGTTTTCATACTCATAAGTAATGGCAAAGTGGTCGTAAATGTGCCCATATTTTTCATCTGTGCGAACCTGCCGACCACCTGTTCCAACCGCATTTACCGGAACCTGATCACCCATTGCCCACGCCATAAAATCGATACTGTGCACTGCCTGTTCTACAATATGATCGCCGGCAATCCAGGTGTAGTACATCCAGTTTCTCAGCTGAAATTCAGTTTCACTCCAACCTGGTTGTCTGTCACGGAATATAGCGCTGCCTGTGTTGTAGGTGTTGTAGATCGCCCGGATATCACCCACGGCACCATCCAGAATTCGGTTGTAGAATTCGCGTTTTGGTTCATGGTATCGCCAGCAAAATCCTGAAACGATAGAGAGTTTCTTCTGCTCGGCAATATCTACAGCATCAATAATTCTGTGATATCCGGGTGCATCAACCGCAACAGGTTTTTCGCAGAATATGTGGAGATCTGCATTTACGGCAGCTTCCAGATGGGCCGGCCGAAATACAGGTGGTGCAGCAAGAAGAACCACATCAACCCCGGAATCAATAAGTTTTTGATAGGAATCGAACCCAATAAAGCGCCGCTCTTCCGGCACATTGATCTTCTCCGGGTGCACCATTTTGAGCGTTTCGAGAGAACTTTCAAGCTGATCCGCAAAAATATCAGACATTGCAAAAAGCTCTACATTTTCATCGGCATAAAGAGCCTGATTTGCAGCTCCGGTACCACGGCCTCCGCAGCCAATCAACCCCACTTTTAATTTATAGGATGGGTCGATAGCAACCCCTGTAGCAAGTGCAGCCTCCCTTGATGTAGAGCATCCGCCAAGGGGTAACATACTGCCGGCAACTGCAAGTGAGGTTAACTTTATGAAGTCTCGTCTGTTTGGTGTTTCCATAATTTTCTGATATTTATCTGATGATGTGGTCTGTGATTTGGCAGAAGAAAGTTTGTTTTATGGCAAAAAGCAGTATCAATAGAACCTGATTCCCATTACCTTTTGAAAAGTTTTCATCGGAATGATGAGCTCTTGTGTTTACTTTATTTTTTTTGCTCCATTCTCAATTTTAACAAAACAAAACTTAAAAATCTGTCAAAACGACAAATTTATAATGAATAAGAAAAATCCCCGATTTGATGCTATCCTTTTCGACATGGATGGAGTGATTATCGACACCAAGGAGCAGGTAGAGGCATTTTGGCTTGAGAAAATGGAACTTTATGGTGTATCGGTTGATGAAGAGTATCTGGAAAGAAGCCTTCATGGCAGGCCTGCAAGGTTTATCATCGAAGAACTTTTTCCGGATTTGAGTGAGAAAGAACGCACAGAGATGGACCGAGAATGCACCGAGTACGATGCCCGGCAGGATTCTCACAAAATTATACCCGGTGCAGAATCTCTGCTAAGGCAACTGACCAAAAGCCGGGTTCCCATTGGTTTGGTAACAAGCGCACTTCCACCAAAAGTAGATGTGATGCTGCAAAGTCTTTCGATAGAGAATCCGTTTCTTACAACCATAACCGCAAATCTTGTGAAGAAAGGAAAACCAGACCCCGAGTGTTATCTTCTCGGTGCATTTAAGCTGAATGTGGATATTAAAAAGGTTTTGGTATTTGAAGATTCCGCAAGCGGCGTAAGAGCTGCCCACACAGCCGGTGCCACAGTAATCGGTGTGAACGAGCCGGCCCACACCGAAATGCTTATGGAAAAAGGTGCTATCGGTGTAATCAATAACTTCACCGGTGCAGAATTCAACATGAAAAGGCGGGAGCTCAATCTTTCTGAGATTGAATTGAATTTCCCATTTCATTCAGCATGATTGTCTTAGCATACCCTAAGTTTGAAATTTCTCTAAATTGAATCGGTAAGTTAAGCCTGATTCGTCGTCAGGCCGGCTTTCATGCTCTCCCTGTTAATGCATACCGGGTGACCAAATTGACAATGAACCTATACCCCTGCAGAATTATTCGAATTCTTTCCCATCAACCCCTCGATTGATTTTCCGGTTTTGCCGGATTCCGCGCCTCGGGTTTTGCATTTTTTCTCTATTACATCCCCGGGTTTCGCTCCATCCCCATGCGTTGCATGTGTGATCATCGCTGCACCCGGGGTTACAAACATGTCACTCCTCCGGAGTGTTTGGAATTGTTGAATTTTCAGAAAAAGAGGTCGTTGTGGAAATCTTCGAAGGGCATAGTACAGGCTGTTTGCGCCATTTCATTGATTTTATGTCGTTTATAGGGGGCACAAGCGAGACGCTTGCGCCAGCCATGTGGAAACAGCAAAATGATGTTGGGCACTTTTATGACTAACACAGATGAATACGCATAAAAAAACCCGGATGATTTCACCATCCGGGCCTTCTTGATCTTTGAGTAGATCACATCATCTGTATTCCAGCTACGGAATCATTCTACCAGTTAACCTAAGTCCAATCACTTAAACCAGCGACTAATACTCTTCAAATGCAAAAGTTACCAACACATTTGGAAAGACAATTAATCACAAGAGGAAAGTATATAAAAGCTACAAAAGATGAAAATTTATTTTTTACTTTTTCTTTCTTTTTTTCTAAAAACCTTTCAAATGTTATTCTATACAGTCCGGTTTACCGGTTGCACATACTCTCCTGGTACCGGTGGCTCTTCACTCATTCCGGGTACCGGCCCAAATCCGTTTACCTGCGGACCCAGCTGCATATCGGAATTCAGCACCTCTTCCCAGGTCACATCTCTGCCGGTATATGCAGCCATTCGTCCCATAATGGCCATTCTGGTAGAGTTTATCTGATCTTCTGAATCATTAAGATACTCTCCCGTCCGTATAGCTCTTACAAATTCTATGTGCTCCTGCTTAAAGCGGTTATTCACTCTCCATCGCTGATCTTCATCAGTTTCCGCCGGATAGGGATACTCCCACACAATCTCACCCTTACTGTTGTAGATCGTGCCAACCGCATCGGCGTACCCTTCGGTTCCCACAATAATCTGATCGCTCACATTATCGCAACCATTTATCTGGCGGGTTGAGCAGTTTGCGCGTCGTCCGTCTTCAAAAATATATTCAATGCTGAAAAAGTCGTATTGATTTCCTGAACGTCGCCGTTGGCGGCCTCCATAACCGATTGCCTTAACCGGTGTTTTTTGAAAATGCCAGTGCATCACATCGATCTCATGAACAAACATCTCCACAATATGATCGCCAGATAACTGACTGAAATTTGCCCAGTTCCAAAGCATATATTCCGCGTCCGACCAGCCCGGCTGTCTTTCTGTCCACCATGAAGCACCGCCGTTCCGAACCATATTTGCGCTTACAATGTCACCAATTTCTCCACGCGCAACACGCCTCTGAACTTCCTGATAATCTTTCTGATATCTGCGTGCCGTTCCGCTCACCATACACAGATTTTTCTCCTTCGCTTTTTGTGTGGCATCCCAAACGATTCGCGCTCCCACAGGGTCAACCGCAATCGGTTTTTCCTGAAAAATATGCTTTCCGGCTTCAACGGACGCTTTTACCTGTTCCGGCCTGTAATTTGGCGGAGTTGCCAGCAGAATTACATCAATATCACATTCGAGAACTTTTTCGTAGCTGTCAAAACCTGCAAAACAGTTTTCATCGGGTATATCAACGCCCCTGGCAGCTTTTAATGTTTGCCTGCAACGATCTACCTGACTTTGAAAAACATCTCCCAGTGCTACCACTTCGAGATTTGGGCCGGCATCAATAAAATCAACAGCTGCGCCGGTTCCGCGTCCGCCACAGCCAACTAAACCGGCTTTCAGTGTTTGTCCATCCGGTGCGATATCGGCAAGATCCGGTGGATCATCAGAGTATAGCGATGCTTTTCGTTCATTGGTATTTGCAAGAAGTACCGGCACGCTTACCGAACCGATAGCGCCTTTGGCAAGATCAGATATAAATTTTCTGCGACTGTTTCCTTTTTTCATTGTTTACTGTTGTTCTTCCTCTGTTTGTTGGACCACCTGCAGGCACGTGCTCCCCTATACTTACAATAAAAATAAAACGAAACTAAATAGAAACTATTTTCCTGTTAAAAAGAATGAAATAAAAACCATTTTTCTTTCAAAAATAACCCAATTGCACTACATTCTATTACAGACATTTATTTTCGGGACAATCTTTTGGTGAGATTTTTTCCAAACAACTAATTTATTTTCGTTATGAATATTCAAAAAAACATACTTACAACTGCTGTTCTTATGGCCATACTTATCGTTGGTACTGGCTGTACTTCAAATGAGAACAATTACTATTCGGTAGAGGACTTCTATTCCGTTGAAAAGATCGATGCCCATGTTCACTTGAACGTTCCCGAATATCCGGTGGTCATCGAACAGGCGATCAATGATAATGTGAAACTGATCTCTCTCAACACCAATTCAGGCAGGGTTCCCATTACACTGCAGCAGGACATTGCCACTCAGTTAATGGCTCAGTATCCGGATCATCTTGCATACACCACAGCATTCTCTCTTGATGGCTGGGACGATACCGAAGCGTGGCAGCAGCAGGCTCTCGATTATTTGGAAGAATCTTTTGAAAGAGGTGCAATTGGTGTGAAAGTATGGAAAAATATTGGCATGGAACTGAGAGATGAAGATGGTGAATTTGTGATGATTGACGACCCTCAGTTCGATCCCATTTTCAGATATCTCTCTGATGGCGGATATATTCTTTTCGGACATATCGGGGAGCCACACAACTGCTGGTTGCCTCTTGAAGAGATGACCGTTAATAACGACAGAGATTACTTCGCCAACCACCCTCAATATCATATGTATCTCAATCCCGATTATCCATCATATGATGAGATCATTGAATCGAGAAATAATATGCTCGACAAAAACCCCGATCTCACATTTTTTGCCGCACATCTTGGAAGTATGGAGTGGAGTATCGAAATGATGAGCGAGCATCTTGACCGATATCCAAACATGATTTTAGGGATGGCGCACCGTATTCCACATCTTCAGTACTTAGCTCAGCAAGATTATGATAAACTTCGCGACTTTTTTATCACTTATCAGGATCGGTTTGTTTACTCTACCGATCTGATGCACTATGAGGGAACAGACCCGGAAGAAGTTCGGCAGCTTGCCGAAAGAACCTGGCGCGAAGACTGGGAGTTTTTCGTAACAGATCATGAGCTTGAAGTTTGGCAAGTTGATGGTACGTTCAAGGGCTTGAAACTGCCAAAAGAGGTAGTAAATAAAATCTACCATGAAAATGCCCGTAACCGTATGCCGGGGCTTGGGTTTTAACCAAACGGAGATTACAAAATGCCGGCAAAAAGAATCATCTTTCCAATATGCATTTTTCTTGCCGGTTTTTTTCTGCCGGTACAACTTTTCGCCCAGACACAGATTTTAGTCAATGAAATGTATCACATCCGCTCAACCAGTGAGCGGGAGTGGTCGTTCTACCCGGAAATTGCAAATCGCGACCGACTCATCATCGATTTCAACAGTGAAACCAACCGATCGCCGGTTACCCTGAAACTTCGGCAGAATGATGTAAAACAGCGCTGGGCCATCACGCTTAATGACCAGCAGATCGGTAATCTTCATGCAGACGAGAGCGATATCACCGCTTATTTTTCCATTCCTGAACAAACATTGCGCAGTGGAGTAAACAGGCTGATCATTCAGCAGGCAAACACCACCCCCGATGATATACAGCTTGGGAATGTATCGCTGATCAATCGCCCGGTTGAAGAGGTTCTGAATGAAGGCCGCGTATCACTAAATGTATCTGAGAAGGATTCCGGTAACCCCATCCCCGCCCGGTTAACCATTGTGAATCATCAAAAATCATTGCAAACAGTTGGTGCTTCATCCGGCAACCATATAGCCGTTCGCCCGGGTGTGGTTTATACAGGAAATGGAATAGCAGAATTTGGCCTCCCTGAAGGAGTGTACACAATTTATGCCAACCGCGGAATGGAATTCAGTGTGGATTCCGCAACAGTAACCATCGAAAGAGGTTCTGAAATTGTTGCTGCACTTGAAATAGAACGTCAGGTTTTTCCCACAGGATTTATCAACAGTGATACACATACCCACACATTTACACACTCAGGCCATGGGGATGCCTCCATTGAAGAGCGAATGATAACGATTGCCGGTGAGGGAATTGATTTCCCGATCGCAACCGACCACAACGTTCATATTGATTATGAACCGGTGGCTATTGAGATGGGACTCCGGCACTATTTTACTCCGGCCGTTGGCAATGAAGTTACCACTGGGATTGGCCACTTCAACATTTTCCCAACATCTGCAGATGTGCCCGTGCCAGATTATCAGCCTGAAGATTGGGATGAACTTTTTGACAATATCTACAACACAGAGGGAATTCGCGTTGTTATTTTGAATCACGGACGGGATCTTCACCGCGGGTTCAGGCCTCTTGACCGTGAAAATTTCAATCCATATACCGGCAGGTTTCGGGATGGTTTCAATCCTCGGTTTAATGCCATGGAAGTGATTAATTCAGGGGCACATCAAACCGATATGATGCAGCTGTTCCGCGACTGGTTCGCTATGCTGAATCACGGATTGCAAGTTTCTCCGGTTGCAGGCAGCGATGCACACGATGTAACACGATATATCCTGGGCCAGTCGCGTACGTACATTCAATCTGAAACTACCGACCCATCCTCAATAGATATTCAAAAAGCTGCTGAAGCCGTGGCAGCAGGCAGAGTTTCTGTTGGCATGGGACTTTACACGGAAATATTGGTGAACGGTAATTATGGTCCCGGCGATATTGTGCCCGCATCCGATTCCATCCATGTGGAGGTTACCGTTCAAGGCCCCGGCTGGACTACACTCGAAACTGTGGAACTCTACAGAAACGGCATCAAAATTGATGAAATCCAGATAGCGGACGATGGCATTGCCGGTGTAAAATGGAGAGGCAGCCGGACTCTTGATCCACTTGGCCACAACTCATGGATTACAGCTATCGCAAGAGGGCCCGGAGTTGAAGAGCTTTACTGGCCGATTGGGCGCCCCTGGCAACCCGATACACCGGATTGGACACCATATGTTTTCGGGGCAACAGGTGCTGTTTGGCTGGATGAGGATGGCACCGGAGAAAAACGATCTGCACACTATTACGCGGCTGAGCTGGTAAACCAATCGGAACATACCATTGCTACACTTCTCGAGCTTCTTGGGCCGTATGATGAGGCCGTTGCCATTCAGACAGCCGGCATTCTGTTTCCTCAGGTTATAGATATACCTGTTTCAGATGAAATAAATCACTTAATCCATGAATCCGCCCCACATGTGAAAAGCGGATTCAAAAAAGTGATTCACTTTCTAACAGAGAATGCCGATTGAGCCGGGAACTTAATCAATCAAAACCGGGAAAAAGCTGCATCAGCTCATCCACCGTAACCTGCCGGCCAAACTCAGAGAGTTGAAAAGCTTCGGCATACTGAATGCTATTCCCCGCTTCTTCACCATACAGCTCAACCAGATTTGTCCTGAACCTGTCGGCAATGCTAACATTACGGTTCATCAACGCATCAATCCTCAGGCGCAGACGGGTCTCCTCATCTTCGGGGACATTTTCTGCACGTCCGTATGTCCATGAATCTTTATCTGAAAACTGGGATGGCATCTGTTCAAGTGCGGCACGTTTTTGATCCACAACATCGTCGATGCTTACAACTATATCAGGCACAAAAGGCAACGGGCGCTGAAAACGGTCATCATAATAGAGCACAACCGGGCTTCGTGGTAACGGCGGGGTATCAGGTGTGAAGAATTTTGCTTCAACAAGTATGATGGCATCATCAACCAGAACACCGCTGTACCTGTGGTCGGCATGATAATCGTACCGGCGGTGGACCATTACAATATCGGCCTGCCAATTTCGAATTTCGCGGGCTACCTCTTTGCGGTTTTCAAGGGTTGGCATCAGTTCACCGTCGTGAATATCAAACACGCGGGTTGAAATACCGAGTATTTCAGCAGCAGCTTCCACCTCCTGCATACGGCGCAGTGCAAGTTCACCGCCCGACATCCCAAAATGCCCTATATCTCCGTTTGTCAGCGATACACATCGAAAAGCGTGGCCTTGTGCTGCCCACATGGCTGCCACTCCGCCTGCATTAATTTCGCAATCATCGGGATGAGCTCCGAATGCAATAATCCTGAGTAGTTCATTTTCACCTGACTGCGCAACAGAAACTCCGGCAAATAACAGTAACAGTAACAGTACAGGTATAAATAAGAATGGTAGTTTGGTTAGTTTATTCATAGAAAGGCATTTGGTTAGAGTTCATATCTGTATGATAATGAAATGGATCAGTTTTTTAAACGAAACTTATGATCCTGTTTCCATTTGCAACGCAATTATTTACTAAAGAACGTGAGTTCGATATAAGAATTTGGAAAAAGCGTCTCCCCTCCTTTGTAAGGAGGGGCCGGGGGTGGTTAGTACACTTAGAGAAGGACTACAAGTTGTGAAATTAGCTCATGTACTTGATTTAACCACCCCTAAATCGCTTCGCGGGAAAAAAATGAGCCCTCCCCCGAAGCCTCGGGATCAAAAGAGACTTGAAAAGGAGGGGACTTTCTGGTTGTCAAATTCAAAGAATTTATACCCAACTCACATTATTTAAACTCAGAGATCTCCTCTCTCCATCTCCTTCACGGCATAGTCTGCTGCACGTGCTGTCATGGCCATAAATGTAAGAGATGGATTTTGTGTGGATACGGTTGTCATGCAGGCACCATCCGTCACAAAAACATTTTTGCAGCTGTGCACCTGGTTCCATTTGTTCAGAATGGATGTTTTAGGATCTTTGCCCATCCGTACACCGCCCATCTCGTGAATGTCGAGGCCGGGAGCCTGATTATTATCATTCACCCTGATGTTTTTTGCACCCACAGCTTCCAGTATCTCCGCCCCTTTCTCCTGAAAATCGTACATCATTTTCACATCGTTTTCGGAGTAATCGATTGAGATAACCAGCTGCGGGAAACCCCATTTATCGG
Source organism: Balneolaceae bacterium (assembly GCA_020832415.1). Lineage (GTDB taxonomy): Bacteria > Bacteroidota > Rhodothermia > Balneolales > Balneolaceae > Rhodohalobacter. The sequence continues at coordinate 16,229 of JAFIES010000145.1, forward strand.
TTTCGGTTTCGCTGAGGCGTACGTGGTTATCATACCTCGGCACTACTTCGCCTGACATCCTTCCGCCAATTCTCCAGCTGCCGGGGGTTTGAAGTTCTTCAATCAGCTCTTTCCCGATATTTGGTGACCGCACTCCGCGGTTCCAGCCGGGCCTGCTTGCATTGATGGAGATATGATATCTGCCCTGAAAATCGGCATCACTCTCTTGCCCGAATACATTTCTGAATGGAGGGATGATGGGGCCGGTGGGGCGCCTGCCATAAAAATAGTTGTCATCAAAGCCGTCAATAGTGGCACTCATTCGGCCGCGGTAGTTGTGGAAGCCAATGTAATGCCCCAGTACACCACTGTCGTTACCAAGCCCGTTCGGGAATCGGTCTGATGTGCTGTTCAGCAATATCATATTCGAATTGATGCAGGCTGCATTTACAAATACAATACGTGCATAAAATTCCGTCATCTCGAGAGTGTTGGCATCCACAACACGCACACCTGTTGCTTTGCCTTTGTCCTCATCATAGATAATTGAATGAACCACCGAGTGGGTTCGGATCGTAAGATTACCCGTACGCTCTGCCCATGGCAGCGTAGATGAATTGGAGCTGAAGTATGCGCCATACGGACATCCACGCTGGCAAAGTGTTCGCGACAGACAAAGACCCCTTCCCTGCTGGCGGTGAATATCTTTTACTTCGGTAAGATGAGCACAGCGCCCCTGTATAAAAAAGCGATCGTTAAACGTGCTTTCCACCTTCTCTTTCATATGCTTTTCAACACAGTTGAACTCATAGGGAGGTAAAAACTCCCCATCCGGAAAGTGTTCAAGTCCATCTTTATTGCCACTCCATCCCACAAATTTTTCCACTTCTGAGTACCAGGGTGCCAAATCATCATATGTAATGGGCCATTCAATTCCGTAACCGTCGCGGCCGGGTGCTTCAAAGTCGTATTTACTCCAGCGCTGGCAGCCACGAGCCCACACCAGAGATTTACCGCCTTCCTGATAGCTGCGAATCCAGTCGAACGGTTTTTCCTGGATATAGGGCTGCTCTTCATCTTTTACAAATAGGTGCTCCGTGGTTTTATCGTACGCATAACAGCGCGCTATTATGGGGTTTCTTTGCAGCATTTCCCGGGGCAGTCGGCCGGCATTATCTATCTCCCAGGGGTCAAGTGTAGCGGTGGGATAATCGCCATGTTTCAATGGACGCCCCCTTTCGAGAACCAGGGTTTTAACCCCTTTATCACAAAGCTCTTTGGCAGCATAACCACCACTCATTCCGGAGCCAATTACAATTGCATCAAATGTTCGATCTTCCCTGGTTTTACCGATAAACTCCATCTATACTTTGCTTTAAATAATGTTTCCGTACAAAATGTTGGCACGCATTCCTTTCCTTACTCCTATTACACTTCTGCTTACAATACGTTTACCGACTGAAAATAGAGTAAATAGAAGTAGCACCAAAATGCACCGTTTATTCCCTGAGATTCACTTTAGCATCCGGATTTGCGACACATTTTCCTATAAAATACCCGGAAACCATGTTTTGGCATTTTCCAGATAGATCTTGTCAACCACCTCTTTCGGCAGGTTCAATCCCCGAAACTCCATGCCCGGTAGCTTTGGGGCCGTCATCACTCCATCGTAGGTGAAGAACTTCCAGTGGCGCTGATAGTTTTCGGTTGTGGCATCGCGAATTTGCTGATCCGTTCTCAGGGTTTGATCAGTAAGTTCTGCACCAAAATAGGGTTTCGGACCGTAATTCGAATCGTCGGTGGCATAAATCAGCCTGTCCTGGTATGTGATGAAAAAATCACGAACTTTTTGCCAGTCGGTTACTGCCTGATACTGAAAATGGGAAATGCGCTCGGCCATATCAACGGCCATGTTTGGGAACCTGTCGAGGCGTTTTGCAAGCTCATCCACATCATACTCAAGGCTGGCCAGATGTGCTCCAACGTAGCGCACGTTCGGGTGTTTCTCCAGCATATTTTCCACCGCCCTGATATGATCTCCATGCGACAGATATTCCGGATGAAGGTACATGTGGTATTGCGGATTTTCACTGTAATATTGTCTGTCTCCTCCTACTGTCATCTCCTCAAGTGGCAGCCAGCAATTTAAAGGCTCACCGATGTGGCCAATCAGGGTAATATCATTATCCGCAATAAACTGGATGATGGGATCAAACTTCGGATCATCAATCTGCACAAAATCACCGTTCGGTTTCCGTACTTCCATCCCGATACTTTTTCTGATTTTTATCGCTACCGCTCCATTTTTGAAGGATTGATCCATATGAGCAATCGCTTCTTCCACCCAGCCATCTTCATTAAATCCATAGGGATTAAGCAGCGTGGTTGTTAAAAAGAGATCTTCAGGATACGATTCCATAAATTTCAGGGTATGCTGCTCCTGATCTTGTATAGAAATTTGCCTGGTTCTGTTTGGAGATGAGGATATAAATGACAGAAGCTTAAAATTATCTTCAACTGACTGGTCGATGTATGTGGTATTATCCCCGTGAAAATGCACATGCGAATTGAACTTTGGAACCGATTGGTAATCATCCAAAGAGTAAAACTCACTGCTGCTTTTATTTGTATCAGAGCATCCGCTAAGTGCAAAAAAAGTGGTGACAACTACACATAAAATGGCTAATGGCTTAATTCCGTAGTAACTGTTTGATGGTATTTTCATGAGTTGTTTCTTTTTATGAATGATCGTTTATCAAACCGGCTTAATGCCTGTATTGCCACCATGTTCAAGCTCTATATCCATCAGCCGCCCGTTTGTCTGCCAGTTCCCGCCGGTAAAATCGGGTACATTGATTGGGCGTCCGTTGTTTGCAACCGACCATTCACTTAATGGCGCTATAACGCTCCACAATACTCCGTCATAGACCGACATATCCAGCGGGATTCCATTACGAAGGCAATCAACAAGACGCCAGCTCATTAACGTATCAATACCACCATGGCCTCCAATCTGCCGGGCAATATCTCCCACTCTTTTGCTTATTTCAGGTGTATACTTTTCCCTGAGATCAGCGAACTCCGAATCACTTACCCAGCCACCATAGCTTCTGGAAAATCTTGGCGGTCTGTTTTGCACAATTCCTTCGGTTCCGCTGAGCAGATCGAAACGCACACCGGGACGAGGTGAGGTTACATCATGTTGCAACATAATGGTGCGACCTTTCTTCGTTTTAATGATGCTTGTATTTAAGTTGCCGCGGAATTTCGCACCTACAAACTGTTCGAATGCAGGATCTTCAGCTGCTAACTCTACGGCTGTTTTGCCCATCATAAAATCATTGGATGACACCGAAACCAGATAGTCCATCTGGTCGCCATTGTTGATGTCCATCGCCTGGCAGAGAGAACCGAGGCCGTGCGTTGGATAGAGGTTTCCATCGCGGGTGGCATTTTCTTTAAGCCGCCACATATTATGGTAACGATGTGTAAAATTGTGCGATCGCATAAGGTCGTGAATGTAGGCTCCTTCACCATGTATAATATCACCAAGGTATCCGTCACGCGCCATTCCAAGTGTCATCATGTTGAAATCACCATAATTGGGATTCGACATCATCATGCAGTGCTTTCGTGTTCTTTCTGATGTTTCAACCAGCTGCCAGCACTCTTCAACAGTAACTGCTATGGGAACTTCAACAGCTACATGCTTTCCCTGCTCCATTGCATAGATAGCTTGCGGAGCATGTAAATGCCATGGGGTGCCAATAATAATCAGGTCGAGATCATCCTGCTCGCACAATTTTTTCCACTCATCTTCGTGGCCGGAGTATAGTTCGGGTTCAAAATCAAAATGACGTACAGATTCTGCAGCTGCCTCTGTGTTGTCAGGTTCGAGATCACATAACGCACGAATTTCAACCCCATCAATCTGAGCCAGCCTTCGCATATTTCCTGAACCTCTACCTCCGAGGCCAATCGCTCCAATGCGAACAACATCAATAGCCGGTGCTGAATATCCGTGCATATTGAACTGGGGTGTGTACTGCTTTGCTGCCTGTTCCTCAATATGGTTTAAGTTACTTTGAGCATCTTTTTGATCTGAACAGCTGCTAAGTAAACTTGCTCCTGCCAAACCTAAAGAACCAATACCCGTCAATTTGAGAAAATCTCTGCGATTGCTTTCCATCTGTTATTCCCGTGTTATAGAGGGATTTTTTCTGATTGATTGATCCCTCATTATCTGATAAGAAACAGCCGAAACTCTGCCTGTTTATGTTTTTGAAAGTATTTAACGTGAGTTCTATATAACATTCATAAGAATCGTCAGTTAGAGCGCAGTCCCGACGCTTTTCAGGAGGGACGAAGTCGAAAACTCATATTTCGACTTCATTCCTAGGAAAAAGCACCCTCGGAATTGCGCTCAATATGACGGGTTCAGTCATATTGTTCATTTTTATATCGAACTCACGTTATTTAAGCAAAAAAATGGCAATACAAGCAGTGTTTCCATCCCGATATTCTGCCTGTATTGCCTAAAAGTATATTCGTAAAGAGAATTATCTGATGCGTGTATTTCCGCCACCTGTCTCCAGGTTCACGTTCATTCCGCGCTCGTTTGTTCTCCATGAACCACCAGTAAAATCTGGCACTTTAACCGGCATAGAGCCATTCGCAACTGACCACTCACTGAGAGGAGTAATCGCTGTGGTTGCTGCAGAGTCGTACACGTCCACCTCTACAGGCAGACCGTTTCTCAGGCAGTCAATCAGCCTCCAGTCCATTGCATTTACGCGAGCGTAAGAGTGTTCGGGTCTGCCTGTTTCATCAGCCAAACGAATCATCTCACTGAATACCTTGGTAATTCTTGGTGTGTACTCTTCTACAAGGGCATCGTAATCAGCCTGTGGAATCCATCCATCCCTATAACTGAAACCGATTCGTCCCGGGCGGGCCAAATACGTTCCTTTGGTTCCGTTAATCATATGAAACCTGATTCCCGGGCGCGGAGTGGTTACATCATGTTGCATTACTATCGTTTTTCCATTGGCTGTTCTTACGAGTGTAGTGTTCATGTTTCCGCTAAAATTACGGCCAACATAGGGCTCCCAAAAACTGTCTTCAGCAGCCAACTCTTGAACTCTTTGTGCCATCATAAAATCATTGGTCTGCATCGATACCAGGTGATCGAACTGATCTCCGTAGTTGATATCAAACATCTGAGCGATTGGCATCAGTGCATGCTGTGGATACAGGTTTCCATCTCTGTCGATGTTTTCATTCAATCTCCATAATTCATGATACATGGTTTTATGGAAGATATGTGAGTTCATTAAATCGTGAATGTAACCGCCTTCTGCATGCAAAACTTCACCAAAAACACCCTGCCGTACCATATTCAGTACGAATGATGCGTCTCCATAGTGGCAAGAGCTTGACATCTGCACAAAGTGTTTCTGCGTTCTTTCGGATGCCTCCACAATTTCCCAGCACTCTTCAAGAGTATTTGCAGCCGGCAATTCCACATAAACATGTTTTCCATGTTCCATGGCATAGATTGCTTGTGGCGCATGGAGCTCCCATGGAGTGGCAATACAGATGAGGTCGATATCATCGCGTTCGCACATTCGCTTCCAGTCTTCAGGCCCATCGGAGTAACCAACCGGATCGTGTGTGGCAGAAATAGCATTCATTGAACGCTCCACCATTTCGGGGCGCACATCGTTCAGAGCCACAACTTCCACATTGGCAATACTGGCAAATCGGCGGGCAGTTCCTGAACCGCGATTACCAAGACCGGTTACCCCCACGCGAACTACATCCATTGGTGGTGCAGCAAAACCGTGCATATTGAAATGCTGTGTTCGAGTGCGTTCGGCCTGTTCTTTAATTTCTGCTAATTTCGATTCTACTTCGCGGCGGGTAGTACAACCGGCTAAAATTCCCAGTGTGCCTATTCCCGATAGTTTCAGAAAATCTCTGCGATTACTTTCCATGATAACGTGTGTTTAATTGAGCGTTTGTTGAGTTTTGAGTTAGGAGATCAGTACACGTGACAACTTTGTTGTTACCCTTTGAACTGACTAAAGATTTTAAGTGCATTCTTGTTGTAAACTTTTTCAAGAACTTCATCCGGTAAAAAGATACCGTATATATGCCATCTGCCCTGCCGGTGATGGCTCGCATCTGCATTTATGTATTCATCATCGGTTTCCAAAAAACGGTAATAAATTCTGAAGGCCTCTACATTGGGGCGGGTATCTGTTCCAAACAGAATCCTGTCCTGGTATTTGATCATAAATTTTCTGCAGGTATATGGCTGCCGGCCCAGCTCGCTGATACGTGCATTTATATCCACATACATATTTGGATATTTTTCGAGCCACATGGATACACGCCCGAGTTCTTCCGGCAGATTGGCCATATGCGTGGCAATAAATGTTGTGTCCGGGTGGCGTTCAATCACACGATTTCGCTGATCAAGTATATCTTCTTTATCAGGGAATTCATCGCCGTAAAATGCCCAGTGCGGACGTTCGCCCAATTCATCATATCGCTCGTTATAGCGATCAACAGGGGTAAAAAATGCTTTTGGATCAGAAACATGCATCAAACATGGAATACCGAGTTCACCACATTTTGCCCAGAAAGGATCCAAACGAGGGTCATCTACCGGTACAATATTCCCATCTCTGTCTTTGGCTGTAAGCCCAAGTGATTTAAAAATCTTAACTCCGCGGGCGCCAAGTTCTACAGCATGTTCCAGTTTTTCGGCTTCCCGCTGTCCATAATTTGGCTCATCAATTTTGCTTAGATCAGGTGTAAAGAATACAACAAATCGATTTTTACTAATCCTCTGACAAGCCTTTATGTGTTCGATATAAAAATCATCGGCTGAGCGGCCATCAAGACTCACAACTTTCCAAACACCCGCTTCATCCATCTGTTTGAGGTATTCGGGGAGGCTGTCCAGATCACGAAGATGGTTGTGAATATCAATAGCGGGATATTTTGGCTTTAGCACTTCGGTTTGCTTTACCACCATCTGCGAAACCGGCTCCCAGTCAATAAGCCGCAGATTCCCATTTTCAACATCAATATTTGAAGAGAGTTCTTTCGCTTTTGCAGGTGTTGAACCCATGAATCCCAGTCCTGCAAGTCCCAGACTTGCAAGCCCGCTTTTTTTCAGAAATGTACGTCGGTTATTTCCCATGGCTCTGTAAAATGTTTTGGTTGATTGAAAATGTTTCCCGGGTTGAACTGCTTAACCCGGGAGACATTTGCATGCTAATTAAAGTTGATTAAAGAATGCCTGTAGTACCGCCACCATTTTCAAGGTTTACATCCATACCGCGCTGGTTTGTTTTCCATGCGCCGGATGTAAAATCAGGTACCCGTACCGAATTGAACCTGTTTGCCACCGACCATTCGCTTAAAGGCGTGATAGCACTTGAGAGGGCAGCGTCATACACATCAATTTCAACAGGGAGGCCATTTCGCAGGCTGTCGATCAATCTCCAGTCTGTAGCCGTTACATTAAAGTAAGAGTGGCCGGCACGTTCCGTATTTCTTGCCTGTTGTACCGCTTCATTAAATACTTTTGTGATTTCAGGTGTGTACTGATCAACCAGTTCCTGAAATTCCTCATCCGTATAATACCTTCTGTGATCGGTTGCAAAACGGCCGTTTGCATAAAACCCTTCTGTACCGCTAAGCAGGGGCTGCTGCGGACGGGGACGTGGTGATGTTACATCGTGCTGAATCACAATGGTTTTACCCTTAGCCGTTTTCATTGTGGTTACGTTCATGTTTCCGCGATAATCCTTACCTACATATTGTTCCCAGTATGAATCTTCAGCTGCCAGTTTTTTGGCTGTTTCACCCATCATAAAATCATTGCTCGAAACTGAAACAAGATGCTCAACCGTATCACCGTAGTTCAGGTCCATCATCTGTGAAATAGGTATAAAACCATGCTGCGGATACAAACTGCCGTGCCTGCCAATATTTTCGTTCAGGCGCCACATGTTGTGGTACATATGCTTTGTGAAGTTATAGTCATTCAGCAAATCGTGAACATATGCACCTTCGGCATGGATCAGCTCACCAAACACGCCATTTCGCACCATGTTTAGCAGAGCAGCCTGCCTGCCGCCATGGCAGGAACTGGACATCTGAACGCAATGCATCTTTGTGCGTTCAGATGTTTCCACCAATTCCCAGCATTCATCTATCGTGTTTGCTGCAGGTAGTTCTGTGTATGCATGTTTGCCGTTTTCCATTGCATAAACACACTGTACAGTATGCAGATGCCAGGGAGTTACGATCGCAACAAGATCAATATCGTCGCGTTCACAAACTTTTTTCCACTCATCCTCTCCTCCGGAATAACCGTCGGGGCGATGATGTGTGGTTTCTAAAATTTCTTTTCCTCGCTCTACACGATCGGGTTCCAGATCGCAAAGAGCTTTTATTTCAACTCCTTCAATACTTGCCAATCTCCTGGTGGTACCTGTACCCCGATTACCAAGCCCAATAATTGCCACTCCCACCGTATCTATTTTGGGAGCTTTATAACCGTGCATATTAAAACTGTTTCTGTTATTCAGTTTAAAGGGAGTATTCTCTTTATTTGAACCGGAAAGGCCGGCACCCATTAAACCAAGGCCTGCGAGGCCGCTTTTTTTCAGGAAATCACGACGGTTATTTTTCATTAAAAGGGAGGTTGATTATGTATTAGTGAAACTCATTTGGTCAGTATTAGATGTTTAATGCTGGCCAAATGAGTCTGATAAAGTAAAAAAAAAGGCACTCTTCAAGAATAAAGAGTGCCTTTGGGGGTAATGCTACCTTAGTTAGGATTTTGTACTAAGTTCGGGTTAACGTCAATCTCACTTTCAGGGATGTACCATATTATTCGCGGATGATCCGGACCGATGGTTTGAGTACCAAGTGCAGGGAGATCGTTGGCAAGAGCCGGAAGATCATCTCTGAACTCCACACCGGGGTTACCGGGTGCAAGGTGTGTACCACGATAGTTTCTGAACATCGTTTTGTTGTTTCTGAATAGATCATGTGCTCTGTGCCCTTCAAAGAAGAGTTCGAGTCTTCTCTCTTCAAGAACCACATCCAGTACCGAGCTGTGATTTCCAAGATTTGAGAGGGAGTATAGTCCTTCAGAAGGAATATTAGCACGAGTTCTCAGCTGATTTACGATATCCAGTGCTTCCTGCTCACGTCCGAGTTTGGCAAGTGCTTCCGCTTTGTTGAGATAGATCTCAGTATAGCGAATAAGCTCAGGATGTGAGAGTGAAAGTGCTCCTTCAGGTCCTACGAACTTTGTTACGTAGTATCTTGGGAAACCATTACGCTCACGCATTACGGGTCTGCCATCAGGATGGTATTGAATTTCACCATTATCATCGAGAATATACTGAGGCTCGATGAATTGACGGCGCACATCCGTTGGCCACTGGTCTAACAGCTCGCGAAGAGCACCTGAGGCGTAATTTTCACCCCAACCGGAACCGTCACGTTCGAAGTACATCGAACCGATACCATGTCCACGACCATGGTCATCAGCCGCTGTATGGTGGATCGCAAAGATCGACTCACTACGTGTTTCGTTACTCATTGTAAAGTAGGATGGGTAATCATTCGTACCAATGAGCTGGTATCGACCTGAATTGATTACTCTGTCAGCATATTCAAGGGCTGCCTGATTGTTCTCCATATAGAGATATACTCTTGAGAGAAGTGCCATAGCCGCTTCAGCTGAACCAAATGAACTCGATTTAGACTCATTCATCAGCTGGTATGCCTGGGTAAGATCCTGTACAATGTAGTTGTACGTATCACCAACAGACTCACGTGCAGGACGCGCATTTACATCCGGCTCCCTCATGTATGGGATTCCAAGATTGCTTGTACCATGAGAATATGGCCGTGCGAATCCTTTTGCAATGTAAAGGTGCATCATTCCACGCAGGAAGTAATTTTCACCCAACAACTGATCCAGTTGAGCTGACTCGCCCGGAGATACAGCATCTATTACCGTATTGGTATTGTAAATCAGCTGATATCCTTGTCTCCACAAATTCAGGGTATTTGGCATATCCGGATTGTGAAGATAGTTGTAGGTAAGCATCATCCTGTTGGATGTGGTACCACTAATCATCAGATCATCACTTCGGTAATCACCTGACTGATACATCATCATCACCAGGTTGTTTGTTCCTCCGGTCAGATCTTTCAAAAAGGCGTAATTACCTCTCGTTACATTTTGTACTCCTTCCACACCTGCAAGTGCTTCTTCCGGCGGAACTCCATCAAATGGGGCTCTTGTGATATCACACGCCGATAAAAGCATGATGAGGAAGAATACAACAGCAGCTTTTAAATTTATTAGTTTCATATTTATCCGTTTTTATCTTTCTAAATTCTGTTTAAAAGCCCAATTCAATACCGAAGAGGTATGTTTTGGCAATTGGGTATCCGCCACCGCCTACACCAGATGCCGGATCTTTACCCGGATAGCTGGTGAACGTAAGCAGGTTATCACCACTTGCGTACACTCGCAGGCTTCTCATACCGAGAGATTGCATAATGCCGCTGTCTGATGGTAAGTCATAAGAAATTCTTGCATTTCTTAAGCGCAGGTACGAGCTGTCGTACAGGTAGAGAGAAGATTCTAACACAGCACTGTTGTTACCATTTACGATTTGCGCAGGGTGAGTTGCATTATCGCCCGGCTGTCTCCAGAAGCTTTCGCCCGGCTGCAGTTTTCGTTTGTTCATGGTCATGTATGCGCCATGATCAAGTCCCTGTGAACCGAGATATCGCTGGCTTCCCTGCTCGAACGTAAAGAATGCATTGAAGGAGAAGTTGCCATACTGGAACGAATTGTTCAGACCACCCTGAAATTTAGGAGTTGTAGCACCTACAAGTTGTGGATTTGCAACACCATAATCTTCGGTAATGTCTGTGGCTATGATATCGCCGTCATCATTTCGGGTTACAACTTCCCACTGAGGAGCACCTGTTTGTGAATTCACACCGTGCCATTTTCTCATATAGATGGAGTTGATATCGTGACCTTCCTGCATTCTGTAGATTCCACCATAGTTGATGGGTTCACCATCACTAAGACCGGTAACTCTGTTTCTGTTACTGCTTACAGTCAGCGTTGTATTCCAGTTAAATCGTGTTGACTGAATATTACGTGTGGTGATCTGAAACTCGATACCATGGTTTCGTACACTACCAACGTTTTGCAGCTGGCTGCTGATTCCACTTGTACCGGGTAAGGTTACATTCTGGAGAAGATCTTCATTATCTCTTCGGTATACATCCACTGAGAAATTCACGCGGTCCATGATATCAACATCAAGGCCAACGTTAATTGTTTTTGCAACTTCCCATGTAAGATCAGGGTTTGGAGTACGTGAAGGCCAGCTGGCCGGAACTCCGAAATAGGACCTTGTAAACTCATACAGTCCAAATGCACCGTAGTTACTGATCTCAGCATTACCGGTTGTACCGTAACTTGCGCGAAGTGCTAACTGATCGAGGAAATCAACATCTTGCATAAAGGCTTCATTACTCAGAATCCATGAACCGGAAACCGACCAGAAGTTACCCCAGCGATTGTTGGCACCAAATCGGGATGAGCCATCACGACGGAAAGATACTGTTGCAATGTAGGTTTCGTCCCACTCATACTCAGCCTGAGCAAGGAATGAGGCAAATGCACTTTCGTTGATGTTACCCGCAGTTGAGAAAGCTGTTGCTGCAGAGCTTAAGATTTGCATACCGGGAGCCAGACCAATACCGGTTACCCAGGCATTTTCACTTCTGTTATCCTGATATTCAAAACCTGCGAGACCACTCAGTGACTGACGTTCCCAGCCTTTATTGAAATTGAACAGGTTCGATGTAATCACAGAGTGTGACTGATCGTTTCTGTTTTCAATCTGTCCATTTCGTGGAGCACCGGCAGCAGAACGTGAATCCTGGAAGATTTCACGAACGCCATTTCTCAATGAGAAGCGATTGTTCGTTCTGAATGATACCCAGTCTGCAATGTTATAACGCAGGTTCAAATCACCTGAAAAGTAACTTACATCGTTTGCATCGTAGTTCCACTGCATTCCGTGAATCGGATTTTCAGAATCACGTGAGTACCAGTCCGCTTCTCGGCCTGTTCGCACAGTTCCATCAGCATTATGAGGAGCATCCCAAGGTAAATTACTCACAGCAAAACGGAGCATGTTGTATGGGTTACCGGCCACCACATCAAATCTGCTTGAATAGGTTCCGGATACCTGTGCACCAATTTCAATGCGATCGGTCAGGTTATGCTGAACATTTACTCGTCCGGAAAGGCGATCGAAGTTGGTTCCAACACCTGTACCCTGCTCATTGTAATAACCACCTGAGAGGTAAAATCTGGTATTGTCATCACCACCTGAAACAGAAGCTTCAAAGTTTTGTGTTCCGCCACCATCAAAACCAACATCAAACCAGTTAGTGTCGTTTGCAAGTACATCTGGTCTGTTATAAAATGGACCTGAAGAAGCATTCACCAAATTCTGGTGCCAGTCATACAGTTCTTCTGCATTCATAAATCTTTCGTTGCCCTGAAGTGCCTGACTGAAACCAACTGAAGAACGTACGTTCACCTGAGTTGATCCCGACCGGCCTCTTTTTGTAGTAATAACCACAACACCGTTTGATGCACGAGAACCATAAAGAGCTGTAGCAGCAGCATCTTTCAGAACAGTAATCGAAGCAATATCAGACGGGCTAACCGCATCACGGGCGCCTGTTCCTGCAATAATACCATCAATCACATAGAGTGGTGAAGATGATGCAGAAATTGAGCCTCGTCCACGAACTTCAATAGAAGAATTTGCTCCCGGCTGTCCTGATGATCTGTTAACAACCACACCGGCCATCTGGCCCTGTAGCATGTCAACCGGATCGTGCGTTGCAATAACATTTAAATTTTCACCGGAAACCTGAGAGACAGAGCTTGTAACCTGCCGCTTAGAGATCGTTGCATAACCAAGTACGATAACCTCATCGAGGGTAGCAGTACTTTCGTTTAGCTGAATATTAATTACTGAATTGCCATCGACGGCCACGTCTCTGGATTGAAAGCCAATGTAAGAGAATCTCAACGTAGCATTTGAGGCTACAGATATTGAGTATTCCCCGTCAAGGTTTGTCACCGTACCACCTGATTCACCAACTATAGAAACATTCACACCCGGCAATGTTTCACCTGTGTCGGCTGAGGTAACAGTTCCGGTAACTGTTATCTGTTGTGCATTAATAGTAGTAACTGCTATTAATAGTATTAATACACTGAATCCCAACTTTAATAGTGAGGAATGTATTTGTTTTCCCATATTTCACACCTTTTAAGAGTTTTAATAAGTTTAAGCAAAAGAAAACCGCTTTCCTTTCGGCATAGTGGAATTAAACCACAAAAATTGATAAATGCAAAATTAAAAAGTTTTTTTTTGTTTCGTTTTTGTGTTTTTGGTTATTTAACCTTGAACTATTAAAGTATAAACCAACGAATAGCAGAAGGCCTCATGTAACTATTTGCAAAATTACCTATCTAAAGCTTTGATTTTAGACATCCCGATCCTTTTATATAGGTATAAATGCTTATAAATATTCAATAGGCAAGTAAAAGAAACTATATTTCGCTTTATTTTGGACACTATTTCTAACCTGTTGACTACACAAGTATCCAAAAAGAATTGAAAACAGTCACTAGCAAGTGCTGAATTTTTACATCAATTTTTTCGATAGGAAACGAAAGGTATTTTTTTCAACGATTTATAAAGAGTTTTATACTCTTCGAACTTTTGGGCATACCAGCTGCTAAATTGTTCTTCAGGTTTTACAAGAGTTACCGGTTTCACCCAGCTTTTTGCAATTTCAGAAACAGAGCGGCCGGTTTGGGCAGAACAGGCAAGCATGGCAACGCCATAACATCCGGTTTCTGTGATATTCAGCGTAGTAATTTTCTTGTTGAGAACATTAGCTTTCAGCTGTGTCCACTTTAATGACTTTGCACCTCCGCCCACAGCGCGTAATTCATGTATGTTATATCCTGAGTTGTGTAGTATCTCCAGGTTCAGCCTCATTTCAAAAGCCACTCCTTCCAGCAGAGCTCTCAAAATCTCACCCCGGCTGCTGGTGAGCCGCAATCCATACATAGCCCCCATAGTTTCTGTATCAAAATAAGGCGTTCCTGAGGATGTAAAATATGGCAACACCAAAATCCCGGTGGGATCACCGCTCATTTTACTCAAAACAAGTTCATACGGATCTGACCCGGTTAGTCGCGCTTCCTCAATCTCCTTTTCGCCAAACTCATTTACAAACCATTTCAGGATGTTACCACCGGTAAGATTGTATGCAATGCTTGAATAGGTATCCTTGATGGTGTAATCGTATGTGCAAAGATTGTTCTTTCTGAGATTTTCCGTAAAGACAGGAGTTTTAAATGCAGCAGTAATACATTCCACTGTTCCGGTTGCCAGCATCGCCACCCCCTCATCGGTTACTCCTGCCCCCAGGGAACTGCAAGTTTGATCGTGACCGCCGGCTACAATTAAGGTATCATCCGGCAGCCCCAGCTGATAAGCCAGCGATTTATTAACTGAACCAACAACTGAACCCGATGGCATGGGAGTAGCCAGCTTCGATTTCTCTAAACCTATGGCATCCAGAATTTCTTCACTCCATTGATGCTTCCGAACATCAAACAACATTGTCCGGCCTGCCAGTGACCAGCTGATTGCCGGTTCAGCGCCAAGTCTCAGAATCAGCAGATCTTCAAAACAGAGAAAGTGCCGGGCTTTCTTCCACACCTGCGGCCTGTTCTCCTTCAGCCAGAGCAGTTTGAAAACCGTAAAAATGGGATAAGCTGTGTGTCCAGTAATATTGTAGAGCTTCTCATCTCCAATTGCATCAACAAGACCGCTGATGTAGGGGGCTGACCGGCTATCGGAAGAGACCATGGCATTGCTCAGTGTTTCATTGTCCGGCCCAACCGCCGTGAAAGCTTCACCCTGGCTGGATATACTTAGTGCCTTGACAGATCCCGGAGCTACCTGCTCCGTACACTCTTTAATTGCCTCAAAACACTTTTTAATAACTTCATCCGAATTCAGTTCGGCCCCGCCCCCTTCCGAAAAGATTACATCATAGCTGCGTTTTGCAAGAGCAATTTGATTCCCATCCGCATCAAAAATGCCCGCTTTACATCCGCTGGTTCCAATATCTATTCCCAAAAAGTTCATAGCAGCTTACTCCCGGATTTAATCCATTATCTGTACCAAATAGAAAGGTATTCGTTAATAATCTCCTTCATTCTGTGAAAAATAATATCCTGCCGGTATGTAGTGGTATAATAATCGAGTGAAGGAGCGCTCTCACCATCAGCAATTATTCCAAGCAGCCCTTTGCCAACCATCTCCTTTGTTTTCTCCGGTCCAATCAGTTTTGATGCATTTTTCGCCATTTTAAAAAAGAGGGCATATGTACTGTCGCGTTCGAGGGCAGTCCACAGGTTAACTTTGCAAATACCATCATCAAACAGGTTCTTCAGCTCGCTTTGAGATACCGATGAGGTCCCATGCAGGCAGAGATTGGGACCTGTTTTTGCAGATATCTGCCGCGCCAGATCGCCATGATATTTAAGTGTTGATGCCTTTGCGCGATGCTCTGTACCCAGGTTTGGAACAATAATATCCACGCCGGTACCCGATAAATAGGTTTCGGCCATTTCGGGTGTGGTCAGGTCATCTTCATTTCCTGATGTTTCAGCTTTGGAAATTTCATCGCAGGCACCTTCAATCAACACCGCATTTCTGTTTTTCTTCACAAATTGTGCAGTTTTTTTGATGTTCTCCTCAAAAGGCAGTGTGGATGCATCGTACATAATGGATGAAAATTGCTGCATATCCCAATCGAGCAGTTCAAGATCTTCATTCCAGATGATGTGATCGAGATGTATCATTACATTGAGCTTGCCAAAAGGAGATTCGGGGGATGTAAGTACATCGAGATCTTTGAGAAATAACTTGAGTCCGATCTCCCAGTTTCTGGTGTGAGAGTAGTAAACCGATTGCGGACGATCTTTATACGTATTGGTGATACCCACAATAATGGGCAGATTATCCACCCCAATCTCCTTTCCATAATCACAAACAGCACTCAGAATGGCCTCTGTTGTTGTGAGATTCTCTGTATTGAATGTTGGCAGTACCCATCTTTTTTCACGGGCTAAAGCATACATTTCCAAGACTGCGTTTTTGTCTAATATAAGTGGCATAAATTGCTTATCCCTTCTAAATGATTTTTAAATCCCAGGTGATTTCCCAGGAAAATGGTTCTCCCGGTTTCGCAATCAAAGCGAGTCCGTCGTGATGTGCATCTATAAGAGTGCTTGATCTTCCCGGAATTGGTTCAAATGCACATTCATTGCGGCGGCACCCATCTTCATCAGGATAACCCGAATTATTCCACCAGATACCAATTGCCGGAAATAGTTCGAGCGGGTAGTTCATCCGGACCTTCAAACGATCACTGTATGTCCATCCGATCTCCCCTCGTTTAGCTCCCTGAACAAACAGCATGTAAAAATCACCCTGAAGAACATTCAGTAAAAAATCCTGGACTGCGCCGGGGTTTTTCAGATGAAATTCCTCTCCCCTGTCATTATGTACAGAATCAAACTCAGGAAGTTCTATATCCGTTACATCATTTAATGGAATCAGCGGATGAATAACATGCTGAAATGGCAATGGCGTATCACCGGTATTGATCACTTCAAATTTCCAGACCAGTGTTGATTCATCAAATTCCAGAACCCTTTTGAACTGAATGGGCAGCTCTCTGCTTTCAACAGAGAAAATCAATTGATTCGACTTAACCTCAAGATTCCATGAGAGCCAGCACAACTCCCCGTGATCCGGAATTTCCCAACCCCTGCCCGGGTAGTTACTCTGTTCCACAGATGGAAGGCAGTCGTCGTAGCCATAGACCGGCCGTGTTTCATAGAGGCCATAATCGGTTTCGGGAGCTTTAAATGTTTCAGGCTCTGTTGTTACAAGGTCTGTGCCGGCATATGAAAGCTTGCCGATCCTGGCCCCATCCTGCAGATCGTACTCTAAAGCCCATTTTCCATATTCGAAGTTTTGTGCCATAACCAATATTTTTGAATGAACGCTTTCTGTATGGTAACGTGATGGTGACCGATGGTTAATCCGCCACCATCATGTTACATCGCATCAATTGTTACAGAGCAATCGCTTTGATACCTGTAAGCTCGCAGAATGCCACCAGTTCTTCGTACAAATGGCTGCCGTAACCAAGAACGCCATACTCATTATTCCATTCCTGAAGCAATTTCTCAATATCACAGTGAGCTGTTACGAAGGCGTGTGGCCAGAATGGAATTCCGGATTCCAGTTTGCGTTCTTCCAAAACTTCTTTGGCCGGCTCAAAAATTGAAACCCGCGTAATCACCATTTCGAAATTGCCGTTGTTCCTGCCAAGTCGGGCAATGACTCCTTCGCCCGGTTTGCAAACCAGTTTTACGGAAAGTCCGCCTGCTTCACCTTCGGTTGGGATTCCATGTTCGGCAAACCCTGCCGGACCCGCATCACCTGCAAGTGAGGGAGGGCATGCGCCATCCCCGATTATTTTAATTTCATTGTTCGATTTATCAACATGCTGAAGATCGCCGTAGTACACCGGCTCGCTGCTCAGCTCATTCAGCAATCGCACCGTAAGCAGAGTGTTAAAATCGCTCAGTGTTGATGTGGAAACACGATCATTCAGCATCATACTCTGGGCAAAACAGGTTGCACTGTACGAATCGCCCAGCCCGGGGAAAGACTGGATGGTGTACATATCCCAATTCTCTTTTTTCAGAATTTTTTTGATAGCAATATAGAGCCTGATGGATCTTGACGAGGTTTCATCCTCGGGAATCGGTTCAGCAAAATACTTTTGAATGGTATCACGGGCCTCTTTCACTTCTGCATCGGTTACGCTTTTTGCAGTTTCAAGAAGCTCGGTTGTATCGCGTGAGTCAATATCCAGTCCGAAGGTTTTCATCCATTGTGCGGGATCGGCCACGCCGCATGTTTGCCCCATTCCTCGTCCGCCAAACACTCCAACTGTTCCCAGGTTCAGCTTGTTTTTTTCGCGGCTGGCGCGGCAGTAGGAGGTTATTCTTTCGATATCTTTTGCATCGTCATAACTGCCGTAAACAAACCTGTGAGGGATTCCCACCTCTTTCAAAGCTGCCTGCATCACAAATCCGCCAACCGGACGCCAGCCTTGTGAGCCGGGGTGTGTCCAGATTACAATACCTTTACCTGTGGTTGCGTAATCCCGAACGGGACCTATCAAATGTGCAGCCCAAACCCAGGTGCCGGAGAAGAGTACAAGCGCTTCCACATCATCCTGTTTTTTAAACTTTGCGAAACACTCTTTAGCCTCTTTTTTTGATGCAATGATCGGATCATATTCAACAAGTTCAAGCCCGGCGTCTTTCAGGCTCTGTTTTGCATGTTCCACCAAAGCATCATCAATAAATGGCTGCCCCATCGGGTCATTTAACCCATCTTTGTGAACTCCGTAAACGATAAATCCTACCTTTGTTTTTGCCATAATGCGTACCAATTTTTTAAATCGTGTTTGTTAATAAATTTATTTAGCTAATTCAGGGTATACGGTTTTGCCGGTTTTACCGGATTCCAGAGCAGCCGTCAAAATGTTGTGATGCATTGCGGTTTCATCCGGCCTTATACATCCAAAAGGCATCTCCTTGCCCGGGTTTGCAAGTTCATCGAAATAGGCTGCCCACATCTGCAGCATGGCATCGGTAAATCCAAACTCAAAAATGCCACCGGTTATGGTTTTATAAAGCGAAGAATAACCAAGATCTTCACTTCGCCACTCCTGTTTGCCGCCATTTTCGTACTTCATGGTCTGCAGGGTTTTGGGATATTTTGTACTGTATCGCGCACTGAATTTGGTTCCCAGTATTTCGATATACCATGTGTCTGTTTCGCCGGGGGCAATACGATAGGTTTTCACCGTCATCGGGAAGCTGTACTCATCTGATGGATGATCTACTTCACAATTTAGAGTGGCGTTATCCCAGGTTTCGCATGGAACCAGTTCACCGGTACTGTTGTACCGTTCGGTTACAATGTTCGACAGGCTCGCTGATATTTTTTTGGGCAGCCAACCGGATCGAATGGGAATGTGCAGAGCGTGCATGCCAAGGTCGCCCATACAGCCATACTCACCGTTTACATTGATCATTCGTTTCCAGTTGATTGTCTTTTCAAAATTCAAATCAGATGAATGTAGAAAACCGGTATTCACCTCGATGATTTTACCCCATGGATTTTTATTGATCATCTTGTGGATTTCATGCGCACCGGGGAAGAATGGAAATTCAGATGAACAGCGAACAAACACATCAGGATTCTCATTGATTGCTTTGGAAATTCGCTCATTCGCCTGCTGATCTATCCCAAAGGGTTTTTCACCTAAAAAATGCTTACCCGCTTTCACGATATCGATATACATTTTTTCGTGAAGGTTGTGCGGAACTGAGCAGTAGATTACATCGATCTCTTTATCATTCAGCAGATCGTTGTAATCTTTGGTTACTGTTGTGATCGATTCGAAATTTGAGGTGTACCAATCAAAAAGATCTTCATTCAAATCGCAGATCGCCGTAATCTCAGGCTTTACATCTTTTTCCAGAAGTGCAGGCCAGCGAGCTGCGGCAACAGCAAATTCTCTTCCCATCAAACCGCATCCAATGATGCCACATTTAATTGTTTTAGGCTTGTTCAAAACAGACTCCTTTTTTAGTGAACCATGGGGGGTATTTCCCGGTTAGATTTCACCTTTTAAAATTTTCATGGCACGTTCCGGGGTGGCTTTATCGTGTACAATAGCCATCAATGCTTTTGTCATTGCGGGGGGATTATCATGCTGGATGATGTTTCGTCCATATACGATGCCTCTTGAGCCCTGATTCATCAGCTCGTAGGTTCGCTTCAAGATTTCATCATCGGGAGCGCGGCCACCGCCTCTTGGCAGAACAGGCCGTCCTGCCACTTCAATAATTCTGTGATACTCTTTTACATCATCACAGGGATCTGCCTTAATGATATCAGCTCCAAGCTCTTTTGCCTGGCGAACAAGCGGAAGAATTTTGTTGATGTCCCCATCTACCATGTAACCGCCGCGAATATTATTTGCCTGCATTACAAGCGGCTCTACCATCAGCGGCATTCCGTACTTATCGCACTGTGGTTTTAGTTTTGCTACGTTTGCCACACACTGTTTGTGTAGTTCCGGCTGATTTGGAAGCATCAGCAGGTTTACCACAATGCAAGCAGCATCGAGTGCAACGGCTTGCTCAACGGCATCATCAACCACATAGCTGTAGAGATAATCAGGAAGCTCTGGTCCGTAACAATTGGCAATATCGGTTCGAAGAACGAGTGCCGGTTTCTCCTTACCGGGAATTCGCTGCAAAATTTCTG
The DNA here is from genome assembly GCA_020832415.1 of Balneolaceae bacterium. Lineage (GTDB taxonomy): Bacteria > Bacteroidota > Rhodothermia > Balneolales > Balneolaceae > Rhodohalobacter. The sequence goes on from JAFIES010000145.1 coordinate 36,814, forward strand.
CCTGGCCAATGCTTAACTGAATGGCATCAGGACGTGCATCCACCACTGCCTGCACCGCTTTTTCCATATCCTCAATACTTGTAAGGAATGAAACTTCGTTGAAAAATCCGTGGTCAATGGCCACATCAAGGCAATTACCGGATGTACTAAAGAGCCTGTTTAATCTGTATTTGATCATTATTCTATCCGTTTATTTAAACGATTATTAAAAATCTGAAACCGCAGGACTGGAGAATGGATAATGTGTATCACTAAATGGCAGCTCTCAATATATTTCTGCCTATAAAAAAATCAGGGGAAACGAATACAGTGTGGGTCTGTCACTGTATTCGCTGCCCTGAACCTGAACCAAATTATAGAATGCGGGTGTTACCGCCGTGTGTAAGATCTACATCCATGATTCTCGGATTGGTTTTCCATGAACCGGATGTAAAATCAGGTATCAGAACCGGATTTGACCGATTTGATACGGACCACTCTGTAAGCGGAACAATAGATGTTGAAAGAGCTGCATCATAAACATCCATTTCCATTGGGAGTCCATTTCTTAAGCAATCAATCATTCTCCAGTCAATAGGAGCTACCTGTGCATAACCACGAGATTGCCGTTCTCTTTGAGAAGCTTCTTGCAGCTCCCGAAAACGGGCAGTTAATTTGGGTGTGTACTTTTCGATCAGAGCACTCAGCTCTTCCTGATCCACCCAACCATCATGGCTATAAGCAAAACGGCTTGGACTCATTGCATAGATACCCTCCGTGCCACTTATTAGACTAAATCGAGCACCCGGGCGTGGTGATGTCACATCGTGCTGCAGCATGATGGTACGGCCCAAATGTGTTTTTATAATCGTGGTATTCATATTACCGCGGTACTCTTTCCCGACAAATTCTTTATAGAAATCATCTTCCTCTGCGAGTTCCTGGATCTTGTCAGCAGCCATAAAATCGTTGCTGGAAACAGAAACAAGATACTCCATTTTGTCACCGCTGTTGATATCGAGCATTTGAACGATCGGCATCAGGCCATGTGGGGGATAGAGATTACCTTGTCGGTTGAGATTATCCCGAAGTCTCCACTGATCATAGAACATGGATTTATTCAGGATGTGGCTCATCAGCAGATCGTGAATGTAATGCCCTTCTGCGTGGATAATATCACCAAATACACCTTCCCGTGCCATTTTCAGAACAAATGCAGTATCGTTTCTATGGCTTGAGCGCGATACCTGCAGACAGTGTTTTCTTGTGCGTTCAGAAGCTTCAACCAGCTCCCAGCACTGCTCTATGGTTTGTGCAGCCGGAAGCTCAATCTGTACATGCTTATCATGTTCCATTGCGAATACAGCCTGCTCGGTGTGCCGTTCCCAGGGAGTTACAATCGCAATCAGATCGATATCATCGCGTTCACACATTTTTTTCCAGGCATCAGGGCCATCTGTGTAAAGATCAGGGCTGTGATGATCTGAGATAGCATCTGCTGATTCTTGTGCTTTTTCAGGTCTTACATCACAAAGGGCTTTAATTTCTACACCTTCAATACTGGCAAGCCGAAGCACGGTACCGGAACCACGATTACCTAAACCCATAACACCAACACGAACTACATCCAGTGCAGGTGCTGCATAGCCGCGCATGTTAAAGCGCTGACGATAATCGCTTTTAAATGCATCTCTGTTATCGGAATCTTTTTTGGAACCCATTAGTCCCATACCTGCCATGCCTAAACCGGCAAGGCCACTTTTCTTAAGAAAATCACGTCTGTTATTTTTCATAATTGTAGGTTTTTTTAGTTATAAAATTTCTTGGTTTGATGTTAATCAGGCAATGATTCTTGTTGATCCGCCTTTTTCAAGCTGCACATCCATCTGAGGCTGATTTGTTTGCCATGATCCGGCAGTGAAATCAGGGAAGTCGACGGGAATACCCATATTTGCAACTGAATATTCACTTAGCGGCACAACAGCACTCCAGCTTGCGGCATCATACACATTCATATCAAGGGCAATTCCGTGCCGCAAACAGTCAATTAACCGCCACATCAGAAGTGTATCCATACCACCATGGCCTCCAACCTGGCGAGCCATTTCGCCCACTCGTTTTGTGATTTCAGGTGTATATTCTGCCTCTATCTCGGCAAACTCTTCATCTGAAAACCAGCCCTGATACCTGTCAGAAATTTGTGGCCGCGGATAAGTACGGGCAATACCCTTCGTGCCGCTTATCTGATGGATTCTTGAATATGGGCGCGGGGATGTTACATCGTGCTGAAGCATCATTGTGCGCCCTTTATGGGTTTTAATAATGCTTGTATTCATATTGCCGCGATAATCTCTGTCTACGTACTCTTCATAGAATGAATCCTCTGCAGCCAGTTCTTTAGCTTTCTTATTCATCATAAAATCATGACCGGAAACCGATACCATGTAGTCCATCTTGTCGCCATGGTTAATGTCCATGATCTGAGCCATTGTACCCAAACCGTGGTGCGGGTAGAGATTTCCGTTTCTTGTAGAGTTCTCTCGAAGTCTCCACATATTGTGATACTGCCTTTTTGAGAAATTGTGGGTAATAAGCTGATGTATATAAGCACCATCACCATGAACAATATCACCGAAGAAACCCCCTCTGGCCATGTTTAGTGTTACCATTTCAAAAAAGCTGTAACACACATTGGTCATCTGTAAACAGTGTTTGCGGGTACGTTCTGAAGTTTCAACCAGCTGCCAGCACTCTTCAATAGTTTGAGCCGCGGGAATTTCGGTTGCCACATGCTTTCCGCTCTCCATTGCGTACACACATTGCGGAGTATGCAAATGCCATGGAGTTGTTACAATTACAAGATCTATGTCATCACGATCGCACAACTTTTTCCATGAATCTTCCTCGCCATAGTAAGTATCCACATCATGATCGAAATTTGGCAGGCGTTCAATTCTGCTCAGGGCATTTGCAATAGCATCCTCTTCAACATCACAAATGGCTTTAATTTCTGTTCCTTCAATAGCATTGAGCCTGTTAACCGCCCCATTACCACGGCCACCCATCCCGATAATACCAACCCGAACCACATCGAGTGCAGGTGCGGCATAACCGTGCATATTGAATTCTTGTTTACGTTCTTTTGTGAACTTTGAGCGCATCGATTCTGCATTATTACCGAATGCGCTTAATCCGGCTAATCCCAGAGTTGCGAGTCCACTTGTTTTGAAAAAATCACGACGATTGTAATTCATAATATTAAGATGATGTTATAGCTGTTGGTTTGATTAAAGATCTTTTAATGGCGGAAACCACTTCTCAGCATTTTCTGAGAAGAGTTTATCCACCACATTTTTTGGGAGTTTAAGCCCCCTGAATTCTCCTTCTAAGCCAGAAACTTCCATGGTATTATCAGTCACAAAAAATTCCCAGTCTTGCAGCCACATTGAGTGCGCCCTTGCAGCGGCCTGTTCGGGATCTGCTCCGGGGTTTTCTGTTAAATCTGTTGAGTAGATCAGTTGATCCTGATAGGTAATGAAAAAGTCGCGGGTTTTTTCCCTATCCTGCTCCGCCTCAAAATAGATATGGCGCATTCTGGCAGCCATCTCGAGTGCAACATTTGGGTACTGCTCCATGTGCTCACTCATTACATCAAGGCTCCACTCCATACTGCCAAGATGTGCTCCTACAAAAACCAAATCGGGATGTTTATCAAGTCGATTATCCCGCGATTCCATGATTGATTCATACGATGGATAATCAGGGTGCAGGTACATATGGTACTGCGGATTGTTTGAGAAATATCCCCTGTGCATCTGCATCTCTTCCAGTGGCAGCCAGGCTTCGCGAGGCTCACCCAGGTGACCGAGAACAGGCTTGTTATTTTCTATGAGATATTCGAAAATGGGATCGAACCCGGGATGATCGATCATAATGAACTCACCGTTTTCATCCTGAAATTCCATCCCGATATTCTTCCAGATTTTCAGGCCAATGGCACCTTTTTCGAACGACTCTTCAAGATATGCAAGTGTATTCTCGAGCCACGTATCGTAATCGTCCCAGCCAGCCATCGAAAAAGCAGTGAGCCATACTGTATTATCCGGAAAATTCTGTTTTACAGAAATAGCCGCTTCCCGCTGAACTTCAATGGAGTAGTCCGGGAAATAAATATCCACATTCACATTCACCAGTTTGAAATTATCCTCAAGTGCCTGTCTGGCAATAGCACTGTTTGGCTGGTTGATATGAACGTGGATATCGGTTTTTTGAACAGAACTGTAATCATCCAAAGAGTAATACTCTTCTGCACATCCCCAAAATAGAGCAAGTGGCAAAAGCCAGATAATTTGTAATCGAGAGTATCTACTCATTTAGTTTGTTAATATATCAGTGGAATAAGCCGCCTTCCATTTTTCATGAAAAACGGCTTAGAAATTTTTTTAGTAATTCAGTGTAATTGTTCCTGTTTCACCCTGAATGTCACGCCCGTGAATTTCAATGTGAAGCACACCTGCGGCTGCATCGTATTCGTGGGATAAAACACTCAGAAACTCATTGTTCGACTCAATGCTTCTCGGCTCATTCGTTACCACTTTAACCGTTTGTGTTCCATACATCTGGATTTCGAATGTAAACCGGCTGCTGCTGTTGGTAACATCGTACACATTGTATGTGCCTGTATTGTTCACAAATCTCGGCATTTTTTGAGAGCCCACTTCATAGGTAAATTCATACACTTCCCTTTCCAGTCTTGGCAGATAGATATATCCAAAGCCGGCCTCTTCGAAATATGCAGAAATCGGGTTGCCGTTTATGGATGCACTGGAAACATGCTGTCCATCTTCCAAAGCCACAGCCAGAACCATTCCGCCAAGCATATCATATTGATAAGCTTGTTCGGCCATGTTTCTGTTGTCGATCTGCACGGTGCCGGGGCTGTTTTCAGTTACTGTAGCATATCGCTGATATAACCACTGGCTGTAAAGCTGTTCATTATTTTTTGCCAGGTAGTGATTTGGATGAGCCTGAATTTCACGAAAATAAGCGATCCATCTTTGATTCAGTGCAGGCTGCAGAAAATCATCGGGAGCCAGCCAGTTTGCCCAATGGCTTTCAGTTAAATCTGTCAGATAATCATCCACGGGCTCATCGGGCACGTCGGAATAACGGTGCCATACGGGTCCGTAATCATGCCGGTCAAAAAGCAGAACTCCATGATCGAAACCACCGGTGCCCCATTCCGGAAAACCGATATCAGGGCTGAGCTGGAATTTTGTATTTCCATATTTTACGCCATAATCCGACCAAATTTTACCGGTACTCACATCACCATCGGGATTCCAGTGGTAGCCGTATGCACTCATACTTTCAGGGAATGAATGGCCATTCTCTTCTGAAATTCCGTACTGTGCCAAAATTTTTCCAATAAGATCCATCCGCCCGCGCATCTCCTCTTCGGGCCATGCGTACTGCTCATAAACATTGTACCACTCCGAGCGATGTTTAATGCCATCAATCCAGTATTCGTGCCCAACACCGGTAACACCCAGCTCGATGTGGTTTGCATTGCTCTTCACATAATCCATGATTTCGAGCTGCGTTGGACCTATGTTTCGGGAGTTATCAAATTCAGATCCCCACATAGTAACCGTGGGGTAGTTTGCCACTACATTCAGTCTGTCCATTTCAGCAAGCGCAAATAGCGTAAGAAAACGAACACCCACTGCTTCGCCAACTTCTACGAAAGGTTTGTAATCCCGAACGTCAAACATTCTGCGTATACCTGCACGCCAGGGACCTTCACGGGTTTCTTCAACATCGCCCATGTTGCTTCCATCCATATAGCCAACCTGGTTTACGGCGATTCCGAACCCTCTCGGGAAAATAATACCATCATTACTCGTGTCAGTATCACTATTTGATGCTATTGCCTGTTGCATACTGCAGCCCAAAAGCCCAATACTCACAATTAAAATAGATAGTGTAAAAGAAATTCTGTTGATGTTAATCATAAATACAATTTTAACGTTACTGGTTACTTTATTGACGCTTCATCATCTTCATTTGATAACTTAGCCAACCATACCCATCAGATATGATTGGCTTAGCTATAAATTATTTACTTTTAAAAATCACCATCGAGACCAAATGATGGTTTTTTGTTCACCCATTTCCCGTCAGTAAAGTCCGGAAAATCAACCGGTGCACTGCCTCTCGCAATTGACTGCTCAGACAGCGGGGTTACCGCAAGCATCATTACAGAATCGTACACATCAATCGGTGTTGGTAACTGCCGCTTAACGGCTTGTGCAAAAGCTCTTGTTTTGAGGTAATCTGCACCACCATGGCCGCCTCTTACTCCCGCTTCGAGGAAATTTTTCCAGAGCGGATGCTCATACTTTTCACGATACGGATCGAAAGAGTGCCACTGCTTTGGAGTCATTCCATCCAGATAGATGGAGTTGTTGTCTTCCATCCAAAGGCCTTTTGTACCCTGAACACGACCCATATTTGAATAGGGTCTGGGCAGGTTTACATCATGGTTTATTACGATCGTTTCACCTCGTACAGTTTTCAGAACTGTGGTTACAATATCACCCAGTCCCCATTGTATGTCGGCATTGGGATGATCTTTGCCCCCATGTTCTCTTACATAAGCCTGCAATCCGCGCGATTTTGTGGCTGTTGATGTGAGTGAAACAAATCGGTTGCCATGGTTGATATCAAAAATAGTTGCGATGGGGCCAAGACCGTGTGTTGGGTAGAGATCGCCATTACGATGCATGGAGTGGTTGGTTCGCCACCTGGCTGCCCGCTCACCTTTTTCACCAAATTCTGCACCCGGCCGGAATTTCACGTATCGAATATCATGCTGATAGCCGCACTGCCCGTGAATAAGTTCACCAAATATTCCCTGGCGAACCATGTTCAAAACGGCAAGTTCCGAACGGTAGTAGTTGTGATTTTCAAGAAGCATAACCGGCATTCCGGTCTCTTCGGATGTTCTTACAATATCCCAGCATTCTTGCAATGAAAATGCACCACGTACTTCAGGTGCACAATATTTTCCATGTTTCAAAGCGGCAAGGGTCATCTCTGTATGCAATTCCCAGGGTGTTGCAATCGCCACCCCGTCAATATCGCCGCGTTCCAGCAGATTTATATAGTCTTTCGGTCCGTTTGAGTATGCGGTTGGCTCATCGCCGCCGGCATCCACAACCATTTTCTGAACTTGGGCAAGACGCTCCGGGTTAATATCACAAATGGCCGGTATTTCCACATCATCCTGAAAGGTTAAACCCTGTACAATATTGCCTCCCTGAGACCCTACTCCAATTACGGCAATTCTCGCTTTTCTGTCGTCTTTACCCTGAATAAAAGCAGGCGCTTTTTTCCCAAGGGCTATATTAGAAGGTATCATAGAGGCCCCGAGGCCGGCTAAAGTACCTTTCTTTAAAAATTCTTTTCTGTTGATTTTATTTCCCATCACGTATTAAATATCAGGATTATCTGTTCAGTTTGATTTATGCTTCACTCTGAAACAGTTTGATCCTGCATGATAAAATGCAATTAGCAAAATTCTTTCCCATCACCGGTAATCATATTCAGAATTAAAAAACAACGTAAATGGGCTTTTATGCATAATGAGTGCTAATTGCCACGTGTTTCATGCTGATATTCTAATTAATAAAAACTGCAAAAGCAAGATAAAAACAATTAAACGAAATTTTAATTTGATAAAACGATACTAATAAATAGATTTAATAAACATTTCGAAAGGTTTTATTACTTTTTTACAGTTGAATGTTCAATTACAACAGCTATACACTCTTATTAATCAGCACTAAGCCAATGAAATATTTCTCTAACCATCTTCTCGGATCTTTACTTTGCCTTATCATAACCCTTACAGGATGTCAATCGGCTGAGGAGTACTACAATCTTGAGGATTACAGATCAGTAGAAAAAATTGATACCCATGTTCACATCAATACATCTGACCACACACTTATTGAACAGGCACAAAAGGATAATTTTCGCCTGATAACTGTAAATGTTGATTCCCCAAGCTATCCAGACATAACTGTTCAGAGAGAGGTTGGAAACCGGCTCAGAAATGAAACAGAAGGTCTCACTCAGTTTTTAACTACAATTTCACTGGAAAACTGGGACGATGCGGATCTATGGGTTGAAACAACAATTGCATATCTGGAAGAGTCGATTGAAAAAGGAGCCATTGGGGTAAAATTCTGGAAAAATATTGGCATGGAGTTCAAAAATGCAGCCGGGGATTTCGTTATGATTGACGATCCGCAGTTTGATCCTGTTTTTGAGTTTTTAACTGAACGTGGTATTCCGGTTCTTGGCCATATTGGTGAACCATACAGCTGCTGGCAGCCACTTGAAGAGATGGGTGTTAACTTTGTAAGGGAGTACTATGAAAACCACCCGCAATATCATATGTATCTGCATCCTGAAAACCCATCGTATGATGAGATCATCACTTCAAGGAACAATATGCTGGATAAACATCCGGACCTGATTTTTATCGGTGCCCATCTTGGCAGTATGGAATGGAGTGTGGAGATGATGCGTGAGCATCTGGACCGATACCCAAATATGGTTTACGATATGGCGCACAGAGTAACTTTGCTTCAATATTTAACCCAGCAAGACAGAGATGGGGTACGCCGGATGTTTATCGATTATCCGGATCGGTTTGTCTATTCAACCGATATTCAGCATCATCTGCACTCTGACCCTGAAAATATTCAGGCACTGGCTGAACGAACCTGGAAACAAGACTGGGAATATTTTACCACAGACCATGAAATGATTGATGAAGAGGTTAATGATCAGACATTCAGAGGGTTAAAGCTGCCAAAAGATGTGGTGGATAAGCTCTACAGGTTAAATGCGGAAAGAGTATTTAAAGGCATCTAACTAAGAGGCAGTTATTCGAAATTTTTATAGAACTCTATTTTTACCTTTTCAAAAAAGGGTGCTTGTTCTTCGTATAAAATTTTATGCTCTTTATCATTGCTGAGAAACTCCAGCATATCGTAAGCAGATTGGATATCTGGAAATTCGTGCTCCCAAATTAACGTATTACAGGGTTCGCTTGCAGCAATAGGCAGCATACGTTTCCCTTTGGGAAAGTCGGTACGAGTCTCCTCCAAATCAGCAAACATTCTCTCTATTCGAAGAAACTCCTCCTCTTTCGTTGTTCCGTAACGTTGAATTATTCGCATGGTGATACTCATTTATGATCCTCCGTAGATGGGTTAACTGAATGAACGCATATTAAAATCTGCCTGCACCATCAAAAATATCTGCGTATTCACAAAGAGTAAAATGGATCAAATTATTTACTGCAGGATCCTTTCAGAATTTAATTGAAAAATACTACTCTTCATGTGTACCCTCCATAGCAGCCTCTTCCCTGGTCATCAGGTAGATAGCAATAAATGCAACAAGCATGCCTGCAAGAATCACAGGGTGCGGGAATACAGCATATATTATAAGAGAAAGTATAACCGTAACCACCGGAGCTGATGCATTCATAAGCGGCACAACAATGATGGCTTTTCCATACCGGATAGCAAGAGCAAAAAACAGGAAACCAATTGCATTTAAACTCTGTATGGCTGCTGCCGAGTACATTCCATTTAACCCCCAATTAATATCGGCGCTAAAATCGGTCATCATCAGTGCGAAGGGAATCAAAATAACGGAACTCACCATCGTGTAGAAAACAATACTCTCTGCCTGCATACTGCCCGTTTTACTGACACTGCTGCCATGTTTAATCACAAAAGCCTGAGTTCCCCACATGGTTGAAATCAGGATGGCGATCAGCAACCAGATACTGCTCTCACTTCCGCTATTTCCGGGTTCCTGATAGGATAGCATCAAAATAGCACAGAGAGCCAGAAAAATACCCACCCACGCAAGGCGGCTCGCTTTTTCTTTAATAATCAGTACAGAAAGTATGATGGTGATTGCAGGATTCAATGAAATAATGGGAAAGAAGAGATATGCCGGAGTAAAGTTTAAGGCCTGAAAGAGAATCAACTGACCACCGCAACCGAGAAAACCTGCCGTCATCCCATAAAAAACCGCACTTTTATTAAAATCGAGTTTCCAGTTATTTCTGCTGAGAGCATAAATCGTTACCGGTATCAGCGTCATCGACCAAACCACGTACGAAAGTGTTGCCGGAAAACCGGACTGCTCGGGGAATTCAATTAATGCCCCCCATACCCCCCACAAAACGGTTACACTGAGGGCATAAAACAACCACGGTTTCACAATTGGTTTACTCATCAATCTTCAATATGGATTTGTATTTAGAAAAAAATGCTTGTCTGGTTTAGTAACCGAGCTCTTCCGGCAGGAAGATGGGCTTATTGGTTACCCATTTGCCGCGTGTAAAGTCCGGAAATGATACTGCAGAACCTCCATTTGCAATCGATTGCTCAGACAACGCAACTATAGCAGCACTGCTTGCGGCATCGTACACATCAATAGGTGGTGTGGTTTTTTGCTTAACCGATTCGATAAATGCATTTCGGATGAAGAAATCCTTGCCGCCATGGCCCGCACCACGTGCATCTTCTTCATGCTTTTTCCAAACCGACGAATCAAATTCATCCTGATATGGCTGGAATTCATCCCACCGGTGGTCGCGCGATCTGCCTTCTATATATATGCGATCTGCTTCGAGCTGCCACAGGCCATTGGTTCCCTGTACTCTGAATGCTTTATTGTTATCAGCACGGGGCAGAGTTGTATCATGTATAATAATGACAGTTTCACCATTCGCTGTGGTGAGCGTTGCAGTTACAATATCTCCTTTTTTGAAATCGGCATCTCTGTATGGATGATTCTCACCTCCATGTTTTTTCACATAATTGCTCAATCCCTTAGCCTTGCTTGCTGCCGCTGATAGAGTGAGGTATTGATTCCCACGATGAATATCCAGCCAGTGACCAACCGCACCTGTGCCATGATCGGGGTAGAGTAAAGCATTTCGCTTTAAATTGTGTATAGTTCGCCAGTTTGAAGCACGTGCCCGGCCTTCGTGTGGACCAAATTGGGCATCATCTCTGAAAAGAACACCATACAAATTGTGCTGATAACCACACTGTGCATGAACCAGCTCACCAAATAGCCCTTCACGAACCATATTCAAAACTGCCATTACATCCCGCTGATAACATGTATTTTTTAATGGCATCAGCGGTACACCGGTCTCCTCGCAGGTATTCACAAGATCCCAGCAACCCTCTATGGAAATAGCCGCCGGAATTTCAAGCGCTACATATTTACCCGCGCGCATCGCAGCAACACTCTGCTCAACATGATATTCCCAAGGTGTGCTGATAAATACTGCATCGAGATCGTCACGCTCTACAAGTTTTTTATACGCATCCGGCCCGTCTGTGTAGAGTTCCGGGTTCCCTCTTCCGGCATCAAGAACCATTTGCTTGGCCCTTGCAGCATTTTCAGAATCAAGGTCACAAATAGCCGGCACTTCAATATCGTTTCGGTTTAAAATTCCCCTTAAGTGTCCCGTTCCGCGTGAACCGGTTCCGATAAACCCTACCTTCACCAGGCGATCGTCTTTTTTTGTGGGCACATGAAATGATTTTAGCGGAAATGCCAAGCCGGCGGCTGAGGCAGAAGTGGTTTTTAAGAAATCTTTTCTATTCATCTGATTGCTTAGCTGATTTATTACTGTTGAATTCGCCGGAAAACTATTTATGATTAACCGGCTGAAACATGGACAACTTTTGTGAATATCCCGGCCCACATACTTTTCAATTACGAAAGGGTCTAAAAGACTTCTATGTGAGCACAATATACTGAACTGAGACCTAAACAGAGCATATCACAACGTATCTGAATCAGTTTAGTAAAAAAAAGAAACTTTAAAAATTATTTTTTGTTACTTATTGTAATGAGAATACTCTTTTTGATTTGTTTGTGTAACCCATCTCTTCATTGCCTCTGTTCTATGAAATAGCCTCTTCTGTTACTATCTATTGACAAATCCCCAAATTGAACCCAATTGTATAACCTTTCCTTTTATTCATAAATCAGATTGTCTTACAACTTGATCTGCAGATTATTCACCAAAGAAATCATTTCTTTATTTCTGAAATGAGAGTTTAAATCCTGCGAATGACTGTTACCAGCAGTGCAGACAGGGATCACCTATGCTGAAAAAAATCCTTTCCTTATTAAATCTGCTTATCAGTCGATAGTAAATCCGGCAACTATAGCATCAATAATTCATTTCGCAAAGTTTTAAATAAACCGATCTTTTTATATCATCAGCATTTGAAGGCAACTGAAGCTCTCAGATTTTTTATTCTTATTATTTATTGTGTTTTTTATTTCGTTTGGTTTTTTTTAGATTGAAAATTATTACTTGCGACTATAAATCATTTAGACTTTACCATGAGATTCTTAACAGACCGTAGTTTGTGAAGGATTCTCTCAGCTAACTACTATATACATGGACATAGAAAAAAATCTCAATTCGATTCACACAAAAAAGGAAATTGAAGGCCAGCCCGATCTTTGGATAAAAACCATTCAGCAGCTAAAAGAAAATGAGTCTATCCAATCATTTTTGTGTCCGCTAATTGAAAAATCACATTTGAATATTATTTTAACCGGCGCCGGAAGCTCTGCATTTATCGGAGAAAGTGTGCAGCATCTGTTTCACCTGAAGACCGGTATGAACGTAAATGCTATATCTACCACAACACTGGTAACTCATTTTAAAGAGTTTGTTGACCCTGAAGTGCCACTTCTTTTGATCTCTTTTGCCCGTTCGGGTAATAGCCCGGAGAGTAACGCAGCCGTAGACATTGCTGAAAATCTCTGTAAAGAGGTTCACCATATTGCAATAACCTGCAATGAAAGTGGTCGGTTGGCTCACAGAATTAATGAATTGAAGAATGGGTTGACCATCACCCTGCCGCCCGAGTCGGAAGATTTGGGATTAGCTATGACCGGCAGTTTTACATCGATGATCGTAACTGCTTCTTATTTGACGGAATACAACAAAAAGAATGGGCAGACAGCGCTTATCAAAAATATTGCTGAGTCTGCAAAAAATGTTATCAGAGAATGCAGTGCCGATTTAAAAGAAATTTCATTCGAACATTTTGACAGAATCGTATTTCTTGGTTCAGGTCCGCTCGAAGGGATTGCCAAAGAGTCTCACCTCAAGGTACAGGAACTTACCGATGGTCAAGTTGTGGGTAAATTCGACTCGTTCCTTGGGTTCAGACATGGCCCGAAAGCCGTTGTCAATGAAAATACCGTTTTGGTATTTCTATTTTCTACTGACGAGGATGTATTCAGGTATGAAAAAGATCTTGCAGAACAAATTGTTGAAGATGGAATTGCCAAATCCTGTATCGGGATATTTTGCAATTCTGAACAGGCAAAATGTCTCAATTTAGATCAGAAAATTATTTTCGACCTTGATGATGAAGCCCAGAAATCTGCTTACAACACTATTTTATATGTAATTCCGGCTCAAATCATGGGCTACTATAAGTCTCTGAGTCTTGGTTTAAATCCCGATTCACCTTCTGAAAATAATGCCATATCAAGAGTGGTACAAGGCGTTACGATTTACAATTAAGCATCACATTACTGCTTAATAAATTTTTTAATAACTATTTAAATATTCACTGATGAGAACTCCTGCATTAAAAAAAATTATCACCGCGTTAATAGAAAACGATACACTAAAAAAAACACTTTTTGCGGTCTGTCCGAATTCAGAAGCAGTAACCAGAGCTGCACTGCTTGCAGCCAAAGAGGCAAACGCACCAATGCTGTTTGCGGCCACACTGAATCAGGTTGACAGAGATGGCGGCTATACCGGCTGGACACCAAAAGACCTGACCGGTTTTATTTCTGAGTATTCAAAAAAAATTGACCTCCAATCGCCGGTTTATACCTGCCTCGATCATGGCGGACCGTGGTTAAAAGATAAACACTCCACAGAGAAGTACAGCTTTGAAAAGTCTATGGCTGAAGTTAAAACGACATTGGAAGCTTGTATCGATGCCGGGTATGCACTACTCCATATTGATCCAACGGTAGATATTCGTCTCGGAAACGACGAGCCCATTCCGATAGATCTTGTGGTTGAGCGGACTCTCGATATGATTGAACACGCTGAAAACTACCGGCGAGCTAATAATTATCCACCTATTAGTTACGAAGTGGGCACAGAAGAAGTGCATGGCGGACTGGCAAATATGGATAGTTTTGATCAATTTCTTGAAGGACTCGACAAAGGCCTGAAAGAAAAAGGAATTGAAGAGAGCTGGCCATGTTTTGTGGTTGGAAAAGTGGGTACAGATCTCCACACTACAGAGTTCGACCCTGAAGTAGCCGCAAACCTTACCAGCCATGTTAAAGAGTACGGTGCATTAATTAAAGGCCACTACTCAGATTACGTAGACAATCCCGAGGATTACCCCCTCAGTGGAATGGGAGGTGCAAATGTAGGCCCTGAATTTACTGAAGAGGAGTTTATTGCCCTGATGGAGCTTGTTAAGCTCGAGAATAAAATTGGTAAATCATCCGGTTTAAAAGATGCTCTTAAAAATGCTGTTATAAACAGTAACAGATGGCAAAAGTGGCTCACCAAAGATGAAAAAGGGAAAGAATTTGACGATTTAACAGATGCCCGCCAGCTTTGGATAATGAGAACGTGCAGCCGCTATATCTGGACCGACCCAAATGTGGTTGAAGCCAGGAATACACTGTACAGTAATCTCGATGGTATTCGTGATGGAGATGCTTTTGTAATCTGGCACTTGAAAAAATCAATCATGCACTATTTCCACAGTTTTAATCTGATAAATTTCAACACTGAACATCCAGAGTTAATCTCCTGATGATCCGAAACAAGATATGATGGGAAAACAAAATAATTGTGATGTATTGGTGGTCGGCGATCTGAATGTTGACCTGATAATGAATAAAATTAATAAGATGCCTCAAATCGGTGAGGAGCAGCGTGCCGATGAGATGGATCTTGTAATGGGTGGTTCAACTGCCATCTTTGCCTGTAATATTGCCAAATTGGGTTCCAAAGTGGAATTCATGTCTAAACTGGGTGATGACTCATTTGGCAAATTCCTCTTGAAAGAGATGGCCTCCCACAATGTAGGTATCGACTCCATCATTACAGACCCTTCCCTTCGAACCGGTGCTACGATTATCTTCATTCTGAATAATGACCGTATGATGGTTACCTATCCGGGTTCGATGGAACATCTTGCCATTGAAGAGATTACGGATGAAATTTTAGAATCTGCAAAACATATTCATACCTCAGCGATCTTTTTCCAGCCACTACTTAAAAAAAATCTGGCTGATCTATTTACACGAGCTAAAGAAAAAGGTCTTACAACTTCAATGGATACCCAGTGGGATCCTGAAGAAAAGTGGAATCTTGACCTTGAAGCTATTCTGCCTCATCTCGATTTTTTCCTGCCAAACGAAGATGAATTTATACGCCTTGCAGGTAAACCCGACCTGGATAGTGCACTTGATGCTCTTGCAAACCATAACACTTGCTTTGTGATTAAGCGCGGCGCAAAAGGGGCAATTATGGTTCATCAGAAAAAACGAACTGAAATTGCACCGGCTCCCATTACAGAAATTGTGGATACAATCGGCGCGGGCGACAGTTTTAATGCAGGGTTTATTCATGCTTATCTCAACGGAAAAGACCTTGAAAGTTGCCTTGAAGAGGGAAACCGAACAGCAGCCGTATCAACCACAGCTGCCGGCGGAGTGCAAGGAATTGTAAGCTACAATCAGGTAGCAGAGAAAGCAGAAGAGATGCGAAGGCTGAAAAAATAACCGGATCGGTCTCTATGAAATTACAAGAATGGCTTAGTGAGCTTGAAAACAAAGAATCTGCCGTTCTTGCTGCCAACTTCTACAATTTTGAAACCCTGTCCGGTATCCTTCAGGCTGCTGAAGAAACCGGATCAGAAATTATACTCCAGACAAGCCCCGCTACAATTGAATATCTTGGAGTAAACATGGCTGTATCAATGGCCAAAGCAGCTTTAAAAAAGTACAACGTACAAGGCTGGCTGCATCTCGATCATGCAGAATCCATCAATCTCATAAAAACCTGCCTGGATGCCGGATATGACTCAGTAATGATTGATGCGAGCGATAAATCCTTTCCTGAAAATGTGACCATCACTTCTCAGGTAGTTGAATTAGCAAAAACGTATGATGCATCCGTAGAAGCTGAGCTGGGATATGTAGCTAAATTGGGCCAAAGCCAGGAAAGCATTGGATTTACAGATCCCTATGAAGCCAAAGTTTTCCATGAAAAAACCGGGATTCATTCTCTTGCTGTTGCAATTGGTTCTGCACATGGATTCTATAAAGAAGAGCCCAAGCTGGATCTCGACAGGCTTGAGAGGATACACCGCATAACTGATTGTGCACTTGTGCTTCATGGCAGTTCCGGAGTTCCGGACGACCAGCTTCAGGCCGGAATAAAAAAAGGTATTCGAAAGATTAATCTCGCCACCGAGATTAAAGATACCTTTATGAAAAGTCTTCAAAGACAGCTTCATAACAGCAATGATATTGATTTAAGAAAGGTGTTTCCGCCGGCAACAGATGCTGTTAAACAGCTGGTCGCCAGAAAAATAAATCTTATAAAAGCTGCCTGATACACGAATTTACAAATTAAAAAACCTTCATTACTACTATTCCAAAAATGAACCCTGTCAGTTTGAAATGGCACTTTTGGATACATCCATTTGAATCGTAACTCATAAAACTCAACAATCATGAAATCAAAACTTTGGCTGATCTTTGCACTTATTACAACAACCTTTTGGGGTGTATGGGGTGCTTTTATACACATAACCGAAGAAGCAGGCTTTCCTGCTACACTTGGCTATGTGGTCTGGTCTTTAACCATGATTCCACCCGCTCTTATTGCTCTGAAACTGGTAAACTGGAAAATTGATTACGATTTAAAATCGATCGGGTTTGGAGCTGCTATCGGTTTTCTTGGAGCCGGCGGGCAGTTGATACTGTTTCATGGGTTGGGAATTGGTCCGGCATATATCATTTTTCCCATCATTGCATTATCGCCGGTTGTTACTGTTTCACTATCATTGCTGATATTGAAAGAACGAACGCAACTTAAAGGATGGATCGGTATCGCTTTGGCATTAATAGCCATTCCGCTGCTTTCGTATCAACCCGCTGACAATGCCGCTGTTGATGGCTATCTGTGGTTGATTCTCGCATTGGGAGTATTTTTTGCCTGGGGTATTCAGGGATTTTTCATGAAGTTTGCGAATGAAACGATGAGTGCAGAAAGCATCTTTTTCTACATGGCTTTAACCGGCTTGCTTCTCTCCCCTTTCGCTATTGCGATGACCGATTTCTCACAGGATATTAACTGGGGTTTCCAGGGACCATACCTTGCCGCGATGATTCAGGTTCTGAACTCAATCGGAGCATTATGCCTTGTTTATGCTTACAGATATGGTAAAGCAATTGTAGTATCACCTCTTACAAACGCTGTTGCACCAATTATTACCATTGCAATTTCTCTCACCATTTATGCTGTATTTCCGCATACTGTTACACTTATCGGAATGGCTTTCGCTATAATCGCTGCATTTTTGCTGGCTGTTGTAGAAGAGAGCACCGAAAAAGTAAAAGAGATAGACAAAAAACTTGAAGAGATTATCGACTAAGAAGTTTCTTATATGCTTAAACAAACAGAAGAACTATACCGGGGCATCGACAAAATCGATGCCCATATCCATCAAAACAGCAGAAGAACAGCCCTTCTTGAAGAAGCTGAAAAGGAGGGCTTTCAACTGGTTACCATCAATACTGAAGTGCCTGATTTCCCGGCAATCGACGAGCAGCGTGAAATTGCCCTTGCCTGCAATCAAAAAAAAACCGGGATTCTCAATTTCATGGCTACATTCAGTGCGAATGGGTGGGGAGAGCCGGACTGGCAGGTTAAAGCACTGGCACAAATTCAGACCGGCATCAACCATGGAGCCGTTTCCGTTAAAATCTGGAAAAATTTCGGAATGGAGCTGCGCGATTCAAACGGTGATTTTGTAATGGCAGATCATCCTTCACTCAATACCATTTATGAAACACTCGAAAAAAATGGCATCACACTGATAGCCCATATCGGTGAGCCAAAAAATTGCTGGCTTCCCATCGAAGAGATGACAGTAAATGGAGACCGTGATTACTTTTCCAAAAATCCGCGATACCATATGTATCTGCATAAAGAGTATCCTTCATATGAAGAACACCTGCAGGCCCGTGACCGCGTTCTGAAAAAGTTCAGAAACCTGAGGTTTGTTGGAGCACATCTGGCCAGCCATGAATGGAGTGTAGATAAAGTAGCTGAATGGCTTGATACATTTCCGGGTGCGGGTGTGGATCTTGCTGAGAGGGTTTGCCACTTGCAATACCAGGCAGTGGAAAATCAGCCAAAGGTTAAGGCATTTATGGAAAAATATCAGGATCGGATTATCTACGGCACCGATCAGATTGATGACGGAAGCCTTGATGCTGCCGAGCTCCGGGCAACCATCAGAAAAAAATGGCATGAGGAGTTTCAGTTTTTTGCAGAGGAAAGTACACAAACCAGCAAGCAGGTAGATAAACCTTTCAAGGGGCTTGGATTAGATAAATCTGTACTCACAAAAATTTTCTGCTCCAATGCTCTTAAGTACTATCCCAAAATTGATAATTAATTAAAATTCATCTTTGAATTTAATACAGGTTTTATAATACTGTCTGCCATTATGTAACAGTTTCCCGATTCTGTTAAAAAGTGCTTAATCAAACACAAATAAGGTAAAAAACCATGCTACTTGCTTTTGTTGACTGGCTGATTGTTGGAGCGTACATGCTCTTCTCACTTGTGGTTGGCTTATGGGTTATGAAAAAAGCCGGAAAAAACTCCACTGAATTTTTTGCAGCCGGTAAAAATATGCCCTGGTGGCTTCTGGGTATATCCATGGTGGCTACAACCTTTTCTACAGACACCCCCAATCTTGTAACGGATATTGTTCGCCAAAATGGCGTTGCCGGTAACTGGACGTGGTGGGCTTTTCTTTTAACGGGAATGCTTACTGTATTTGTCTATGCAAACCTTTGGCGCCGGTCCGGTATTCTGACGGATGTTGAATTTTATGAACTTCGATATAGCGGGAAGTCAGCTGCTTTCTTAAGGGGATTCAGGGCTGTTTACCTCGGGCTTATTTTTAATGTAATCATTATGGCCAGTGTATCTCTGGCTGCCATCAAGATTGGCACGGTGCTTATGGGGCTGACTCCCTTTCAAACCATTTTGATTGCCGGGGTAGTAACCGTTATATATAGTGCACTTGGCGGGCTTCGTGGGGTTTTGATTACAGACTTTTTCCAGTTTTTCCTCTCCATTTTAGGTGGCCTTGTGGCTGCTTATGTTGCCGTTACCCATCCGGATATTGGCAGTTTATCCAATCTGCTTACGCATGAGGATGTGAAGCCGATGCTTAATATGCTGCCCGATTTTTCCGATCATTCACAACTGCTGGCTATCCTTATTATTCCCCTGGCTGTACAGTGGTGGAGTGTTTACTATCCTGGTGCTGAGCCGGGCGGTGGTGGATATGTAGCACAGCGAATGTTTGCTGCCAAAAACGAAAATCACTCGATCGGTGCTGTGTTTCTTTTCAACGCACTGCATTATGCACTTCGCCCCTGGCCATGGATTATTGTTGGTCTTTGTTCACTCATTGTCTTCCCCGATCTTGATTCAATTCGCGAGGCATTCCCGCAGGCTGCAGATGTTGTAGATCATGACATGGGATATCCCGCCATGCTTACCTTCCTGCCTGCCGGCTGGATGGGTTTGGTTATTGCCGCACTTATTGCTGCCTATATGTCTACCATATCAACCCACCTTAACTGGGGTTCATCGTACCTGGTTAATGACTTCTATAAGCGATTTTTACGGCCGCAAAGCAGTGAAAAAGAGCTGGTGAATGTTGGCCGTATTTCTACGGTAATTCTTATGGTATTTGCCGGAGCTCTCGCACTGGTTATGCAATCGGCTTTGGATAATTTCCAAATCATCCTGCAAATTGGTGCCGGAACCGGTCTTATATTTATCCTCAGATGGTTCTGGTGGCGGGTAAATGCCTGGAGCGAAATTGCTGCAATGGCTATCTCGTTCCTTGTAGCGCTCTATTTCAGATTTATGCATGTTCATACAGAGCTTCCACTATTAACCGGCTGGCAAGAGCTTCTTGTTGGTGTTACCCTTACCACTATCGGCTGGGTTGCTGTAACCTATCTTACACGGCCAACCGATGATGATACACTGGTAAATTTCTGCAAGCTGATTCGCCCCGGCGGACCCGGATGGGAGAAAGTAAAAAGTATGGCCAGCCGAAGAGGCTTACATATGAATGAAATTGAAGACGAGGCCTGGAGAGTCCCTCAGGGAATATACTGCATGGTTTTAGGCTGTATATTTGTTTATGGAATTTTACTTGCTACCGGTTACTGGATATATGGAAATATTGCACCGGCTACACTCCTTACCGTAGTTGTATTTATTAGCGGGTGGGCACTTATCAAAGGCTGGAAGAAACTGTTATTAATTTCTCCTTCTGATGAAGAATAAACAGAATATATATCCCGAATCAATCTCCATAAAAAAATCCCCTTCAACACAATGAAGGGGATTTTTTTTTGATTTTAAACTACCTGAAAGCTGATTAGACTTTAATCACATTAATATTTCTTCTAAGCAGCTCCGATTCAAACTGGCTCGAAATGTTCGTATCTGTAATGATTGTGCTTATCACATCCACATCACAAATATAGGAGAAACTGTGGCGGCCGAACTTGCTTGAATCGGCTATGGCAATTACCTGCTGAGCGCGTGCAACCATTGTTCTGTTTAGCTGGGCTTCCATAGGATTTGGCGTGGTCAATCCATAGCGGATATCGAGACCGTCTACCCCAAGAAACAGTTTGTCAAAATAGTAATTACTAATGGTTGCTTCCGCTTCGGGGCCAACAAGCGAAAACGACTCCTTTCTGAGTACTCCCCCGGTAAGCATTACATTCAGGTTATCGAAACCGCCAAGTTTCAGCGCAATATTAATGGCATTTGTCATGATGGTTAGATTTTTCTTTTCAGAAAGCCGCTGGGCAACTTCCATTGCTGTAGTTCCTGAATCGAGCAGAATTGAATCAGAGTCTTTAATCAGCTCCATAGCTTTCTCACCGATACGCTGCTTCTCTTTCTGAAACAGCTTCTGCTTCTCTTCCAGAGTGGGATCTTCATATACATTTTTACGGATAAGTGCTCCGCCGTGTGTTCTGTGAAGAATCCCTTTTTTCTCGAGAAAATCGAGGTCATTTCTGATAGTGACGCTCGATACATCAAAACGCTCACTTAAATTATCAACCCTTACCTTACCATTATTTTGAATAATCTGGATGATACTGTCCCTTCGCTCTACTGTAGATCTCATGTTCTTTTGATTTAAATGAATAAAACTGAAATAAAGTAATTTATTTACTAATTGTTTTCAAAATCTTTTGTTTTGATAAAAAAACCTTTCGATCAATTTATAAAAAAAAGCCTCACTCCAAAAGTTTGAAGTGAGGCTTTTATAAGAATTAACTCTGTATGGTTTGGTGGGAGGAAATTACATCATGCCGCCCATTCCGCCCATGCCACCCCTTCCGCCCGGCATACCACCCGGCATACCACCATCATCGTCGCCATCTTTAGATGGCTTGTCAACGATAACAGCTTCGGTTGTGAGCATGAGTCCGGCAACAGAAGCTGCGTTCTCAAGAGCAGTTCTTGTTACTTTAGTGGGATCGATTACACCTGCTTTAATCAGGTCTTCGTAAACTTCGGTTCTTGCATTGTAACCGAAAGCATCTTTTCCTTCGAGCACTTTCTGAACCACAATAGAACCTTCCACACCGGCATTATTTGCAATAGCACGGAGAGGAGCTTCAAGTGCGCGTTTCACGATATCAAAGCCAACTTTTTGATCGTTGTTTTCTGCTTTGAGTTTGTCGAACACTTTGAGAGTTCTCAGAAGAGCTACACCACCACCGGGTACAATCCCTTCTTCAACGGCTGCACGTGTAGCGTGAAGTGCATCTTCAACTCGGGCTTTCTTCTCTTTCATTTCTACTTCAGAAGCAGCACCAATGTAAAGCACAGCAACACCACCGCTAAGCTTGGCAAGACGCTCCTGGAGCTTCTCACGATCGTAGTCTGAGGTAGTGTTTTCGATCTGTGTTTTGATCTGATTTACACGAGCTTTGATGTCGTTCTCTTTTCCTTTACCGCCAACAATAGTGGTATTGTCTTTGTCGATGTTAATTCGATCGGCAGTTCCGAGGAAGTCGAGAGTTGCATTTTCAAGCTTGTAACCGCGCTCTTCACTAATTACAGTACCACCTGTAAGGATGGCAATATCTTCGAGCATCGCTTTTCTTCTGTCGCCGAAGCCTGGTGCCTTTACAGCAGCAATCTTCAGTGAACCACGAAGTTTATTCACTACTAAAGTAGCAAGTGCTTCGCCTTCAACATCTTCTGCGATAATGAGAAGTGGCTTGCCTGTTTGTACAACTTTTTCGAGTACAGGAAGCAGATCCTTCATATTCGAGATCTTCTTGTCGAAGATCAGGATGTATGGATCTTCCATTTCAGTGGTCATGTTGTCACTGTTGGTAACGAAGTAAGGCGAGAGATACCCTCTGTCGAACTGCATACCTTCTACAGTTTCGAGGTATGTTTCGGTTCCCTTGGCTTCTTCAACGGTGATTACACCATCCTTACCAACTTTCTCCATTGCATCTGCAATGCTGTTGCCAATCTCTTCATCGCCATTGGCAGAAATGCTTCCAACCTGACGAATACTGTCGAGGCTGTCGCCAACCGGCTTGCTGATGTTCTGCAGCTCTTTAACTACAGCAGCTACGGCAGTATCAATACCGCGCTTGAGTTCCATTGGGTTTGCACCCGCAGTAACGTTCTTGAGTCCTGTCTGGATGATGGACTGTGCAAGTACGGTTGCTGTTGATGTACCGTCACCGGCGTTGTCGTTGGTTTTTGAAGCAACTTCACGCACCATCTGTGCGCCCATGTTTTCAACTTTGTCGGAGAGTTCAATCTCTTTTGCTACTGTTACACCATCTTTGGTTACAGTAGGGGCTCCGAATGATTTTTCAATAACTACATTTCTTCCGCGAGGGCCTAATGTAACTTTAACTGCGTTTGCAAGCTTATCAACACCGCGTTTCAGGGCGTCGCGTGCATCCGCATCGTAGTGGACTAATTTTGCTGACATAATGTTTTTTATGTTTAGTTAGTATTAAAATTGTTTGGTTAAACGATGATTATGATACAACTCCGAGAATGTCAGATTCTCTCATAATCAGGAACTCTTCTCCATCAAGTGTGACCTCTGTACCGGAATATTTTCCGTAGAGAATTTCATCTCCTTCTTTAACAGACATGTCAATCTTGTTTCCATTTTCAACCTTTCCGGGGCCTGCAGCTACTACAGTTCCTCGTTGTGGTTTCTCTTTTGCTGTGTCCGGGATAATGATTCCTGAACTTGTTTTCTCTTCAGCTTCAACCGGACGAACCAGAACACGGTCGCTTAATGGTTTAATGGTGGCCATAAAATGACTCCTTTACTTTTTAGTTTTTGTTGATTGTTAAAAATTTTTCTGCACATCAGTTGTGCTTTGGTGATAAGTGAAGCAAAACCCGTACCAAAAAAAATGATTTGCCAAAAGAAGCCAAATTACCTCAATTATCCCCTGTTGATGTATCATGCCCCGTTCTCTTTGACGGAATTTCAGCCAAACGTGCCAAGTTGTTCAAAATGTGCTGTCAACTTTTCATAAGTTTGCGGATCTAACGCCTCAGCCCTCAGGCTGAAATCGAATTCTTTTTCAGGCAGTTCGGTATTTAATCCCTTTAGTGAATTACTCAGCTTTTTTCTGCGCTGATTAAATGCCATCCTCACAACTGTCTTTAAATTTTCGTCTGAGCAGGCCAATTGCCCTTTATCGAACGTAAGTTTCAGAACGGCACTTTGTACATTTGGTGGCGGGTAAAAAACCTGCGGGGGCACATCAAACAGAATTTCTGGAGTGCTCATCAGCTGTGTTTGCACGCTTAAAATTCCGTACGCTTTCGTGCGGGGTACCGCAACAATACGCTCAGCAACTTCTTTCTGCATCATCAGAATGGCACTGGTTAGCCGGCTGCGTTGTTCAAGAATGGCAAAAAGTATCTGGCTGGTTATGTAGTAAGGAAGATTTCCCACCACATGAACCGGTTTGTCGCTCTCAGTGATTGCAGACCAATCCGTTTTCAGAATGTCCTGTTTTATAAGGTTCAGATCGGGATACTTCTCCTCAAGAAAATCGATCATTCGCTGATCAATCTCTATGGCAGTCAGATCTTTATATTGATGCAGCAGCTGTTCAGTCAGTGCTCCGGCACCCGGCCCAATCTCTATAACTTTATCTTCGGGTCCGGCAGGAATGGCATCCGCAATTTTTCGGATCATATTTCCATCCTTCAGAAAATGCTGCCCAAGGCTCTTTTTTGTTGCCGGATGGTTTGCCATAGAAAATATCTTCTTCAGTTTTGTTACCTTATTAAATCATCATCAAAATACAACCTTAGCAAGCCACTTGTAACCCGAATTTAAACACTGCCAAATGGAGCTGAGCCCTTTCGATACCGAACAGATAGGCATTAAAACGCTTGAGAAAAGCCTGATGAAAACCAAATCAAAGACCTCTTTGAAAATCGGGCTGCCAAAAGAAACCTCCAATGATGAACGGCGCATATCTCTTACGCCCGGGGGTGTTTCCATCCTCACAGCCAACGGACACGAAGTGCTTGTTGAAAAAAACGCCGGGATTGATGCACATTTTTCCGATCACGACTACGAAGAAGCCGGGGCTGAAATTGCCTACAGTGCCGAAGAGCTGTTCCGTAAATCGGAGATGATTGTGAAGGTAGCTCCTCCCACCAAAACCGAACTTAGCTGGATGCAGCCAAATCAGATTCTCTTATCGGCTCTTCATCTTGGCCATACCAGCCAGGAATTTATGAATACTCTCATCGAAAAAGGCATCTGTGCCATCGGGTATGAATTCATCAAAAGTGAAGATGGTGAGTTTCCAATTGTGCGGATGATGCACGAAATTACAGGCTCCATGTCGGTTCAGATAGCGGCGCACTATCTGGAAAACAGCAGTGACGGGCAGGGCATTATGCTTGGAGGAATCTCAGGCATACCGCCTGCAACAGTAGCCATTCTGGGAGCCGGAATTACCGGTGAATACGCCGCCCGAACTGCACTTGGCTATGGTGCACAAGTGTTTGTGATGGACAACAACCTCACCCAGCTTCGACGCCTCGAAAATGCACTCGATCGCAGAATTATTACGGCCACTGCAAATCATCAATACCTCTCTACTGCACTCGGCTTTGCTGATGTTGTGATTGGTGCCGCGATGACAGAAGGCGAACGAGCACCCTGCTGGGTTACCGACCCAATGGTGCAGAGCATGAAACCCGGCAGTGTAATTGTGGATACAGTGATTGATCAGGGCGGATGCATTTCCAGCAGCGTACCAACTACCCACTCGAACCCTGTGTTCACCAAGTATGATGTAGTGCACTACTGCGTACCCAATATCCCCTCAAATGTAGCTCGTACAGCAACGTACGCTCTCAACAATGTGATTGTACCCTATCTGATAGAATTTGGCGATTCCGGCGGAATTCAACACTGCCTCTGGAAAAATACAGCCTTGCGAAACGGAACATATACGTACAAAAAAAATCTTACAAAGAAATCCCTGGCCGATCAGTTCAACATTCCGTTTCGCGATATTGAAGTGTTGATAGCGAGCCAGATTTAATTACGTTTTAGGTTCGAGGTAACTGGTCTTTTTAAAAAATCATCTAAACTCAGCCTGTACGATTTAAAAAATCCAAACAGAATAAACATGTCAAAATCAGAACTGAGCGAAAAGAATTACAGGAGAATTGCCTATATCAACTGGCTGCTCTCAGTTCCCATTTTGCTGATTACTTCCTGGCCCTATTATATGCTGAGCGAACAACTTCACATCAGCAGAACTGTATCACTGCCGGGTTCCATTCTCTTTGCACTCCCCTTCATGTTAACCATCCTTCACGGGCATGTTACTATGGCGCTGGGTGCAACTCACCGGCATCATTATTATAACTGGCTGCATAATCGCCCGCTTACATTCGGGCTGTTATTTCATCCGGTTATAACCAGCACACGATTTCGGCTGTTACTTTTTTTTATGAGCCTGATTTTACTTACCGCAGGCTTTTTAATTAGATGAGATTTTACTGACGCTTGAAACCTATGTAGTAGATAAAAAAGTGTCAGGCTGCCCATGATTTCAAAAAAAATCAAAGGCAACCTGACATAGATGATAGTTTCACTTAATCTAATACGCTGTTCCGTTCTTAATATCCTCAACCACAGCAGGATCAAGCAGGGTTGATACATCACCTACATTTTCCAGATCCTTGGCAGCTACCTTACGCAGAATTCTCCGCATAATTTTTCCGGAGCGGGTTTTGGGCAGCCCGGGTACAATCTGAATTTTATCCGGCTTGGCAATGGGGCCGATGATTTTTGTCACCAGATCGTTTATCTCCTTTTTGAACGCTTTTGGATCTTTCGGGTCTTTCTCGCAAATCATATAGGCATACACCCCTTGTCCTTTAATATCGTGCGGATACCCCACAATGGCCGACTCCACCACATTCGGATGTTCGTTAATCGCGTTCTCAATCTCTGCAGTACCCAGCCTGTGGCCCGATACATTCAGCACATCATCCACACGGCCGGTTATTCTGTAGTATCCTTCGGGATCGCGCCGGCATCCATCACCGGTAAAGTAATATCCTTTGTATGCACTCATGTATGTTTTAAGATAGCGTTCGTGATCGCCCCAAACCGTGCGTGCAATTCCGGGCCACGGGTGTTTAATACACAGGTTACCGCTAACGCCATTCCCCTTAATCTCCTTGCCGTTTTCATCCATCAGCGTTGGAAAAATTCCGGGAAGAGGAAGTGTGGCAAATCCCGGCTTTGTCGGGGTGATACCCGCAAGCGGCGAGATCATAATCCCGGCGGTTTCGGTCTGCCACCAGGTATCTACAATAGGGCATTTACCGCCGCCAATATGGTCGTTATACCAGTGCCATGCCTCTTCGTTGATCGGCTCACCCACAGATCCAAGCACCTTCAGTGAACTGAGATCATACTTCTGCACATATTTGATGTCATAGCTCATCAGAGCGCGAATAGCCGTTGGAGCGGTATAAAAATGGGTCACTTTGTACTTCTCAACCACCTCCCAGAAACGGCCCGCATCGGGATAGTTGGGCACACCTTCAAAAATAATTCCGGTTGCACCGTTAAACAGCGGGCCGTAAATAATGTAGGAGTGCCCTGTAATCCAGCCTGCATCGGCCGTACACCAATACACATCCTCTTCTGCCACCTGGAACACATTCCTGAATGTATAACTGGTATACACCATATATCCACCACAGGTGTGCAAAACTCCCTTCGGCTTGCCGGTTGAACCGGATGTGTAAAGGATAAAAAGCGGATCTTCCGCATCCATCTCAACAGCTTTGTGTTCTTTCGATGCATTTCGAATGAGCATATGCCACCACTCATCGCGGCCTTCCACCCAATCGATGTCGCGGTTTGTGCGCTGACAAACAATCACATTTTTCACGGAAGGACACTCCTTCAATGCTTCATCCGAAATATCTTTCAGCGGAACGTGTTTGTCGCCACGGCGAAGACCATCATTGGTAATCAACATTTTAGCATCGCAATCCTGGATGCGCTCAGCCAGTGACTGTGCTGAGAAACCGGCAAAAACAATCGAGTGCACTGCCCCGATTCGTGCACACGCAAGGGCGGCAATAATCAACTCCGGTGTCATCGCCATGTAGATACAAACCCGGTCGCCTTTCTTAATGCCTTTCTCCTCGAGCACATTCGAAAACCGGCACACATCTTCGTAGAGCTGGCGGTAGGTGATGGTTCTGCGGAAACTGTCGGGGTGGTTCGGTTCAAATACAAATGCCGTTTTGTTTCCAATGGAATTGAGATGGCGATCGAGCGCATTTTCAGTGATATTCAGCTTTCCGCCTTCAAACCATTTGATATCCCCTTTTTCAAACCCTCCGGAGTGCACCTTATCCCAGCTTTTGCGCCAGTAGAACGTGCCCGCTTCATGTTCCCAGAATTTCAGGCGATCTTTTTCGCTCTGTTTGTAAATCTGATTGTATTCTTCGAAGGATTTGATATTCAGCCACATATTATGTCAAATGTTATGTTAGTTGTTATTTATTGAGCGCCTTCATGTTGATGTTTTTTGATACAACATTCAAGAAAAATTTTGAAAAAACGTCATTTTGGAACCGTATCCATATTTTTTCAGAGATTTTCGAGATCAAAAACGAATAGAGCAACACTTTTTGTTGATGGATTTGAAAGAACAACACCAAACCCTTGCCGATGCCAGATGGTTTTCAAATAATTAATGAGTGGTTTACTGCTAAAAAATGGCAGCCTTTTGAATGGCAAATCCGCTGCAGAGATGCTTTTCTTGAAAAACGATCGGGACTCCTGAATGCACCCACAGGGAGCGGAAAAACCATGGCTTTGTTTCTTCCTGTTCTCATCCGGTGGATCAACGAAAACCCCGATAACTGGCGTACGAAAAGCAAAAATGGATTACAGCTACTCTGGGTTACCCCGCTTCGAGCCCTCGCCAAAGATATCGAAAAGGCAATGCAGCAAACGGTAGATGAGATTGGCATACCCTGGAGTGTTCAGCGAAGAACAGGTGATGTATCGGCCGCCATCAAACTGAAACAGAAAAAACAGATGCCCGAGGTTCTCATCATCACACCGGAAAGTATGCATGTTCTGCTCGCCCAAAAGGGGTACCCGGCACGCTTCAAAAATCTAAAAAGTGTGGTTGTGGATGAGTGGCATGAGCTGCTGGGGTCGAAGCGCGGCACGCAGACCGAACTGGCACTTTCAAGACTTCGGGGAATGAACTCTTCACTGCAAATATGGGGGATCTCGGCTACCATCGGAAATCTTGAAGAAGCGTTTGATGTACTTTTGGGCACAAACGCGCCCGATGATGCTGAAATCATCAAATCGGATGTAAAAAAGCAGATTAATGTTCATTCGGTTTTACCTGATGATGTTGAAAAATTTCCATGGTCGGGCCATTTGGGAATCAATCTCCTGCCGAAAATTTTACCCATTCTCGATAAAAGCGGCTCAACCTTAATCTTTACCAACACACGTGCACAATCGGAAATCTGGTTTCAGCAGCTGCTGGAAGCAAAGCCCGATCTGGCCGGAACCATCGCACTGCACCACGGCTCGCTCGACAGGAATATTCGCAACTGGGTGGAG
>JAFIES010000001.1 GCA_020832415.1 Balneolaceae bacterium
CTGTAATCGCCCCCTGCCGTATCCACAAAGAGTGGGTCTGAATTCAAATTACCTGTGCCGGTGTAACCGTCCTGCACGATGGAGTAGGTTATAGTTGGCGTGGAAGAATCATCAAATATCCCACCACTGGTGTTGCCCCAGATAATACTGTTCGTGACCGTGGGAGAGGAAGATAAGTTGTAGATTCCGTTGAATCCGTTACCCCGGAAAACGCTGTTCGTTACCTTAGGATTGGAACTGGTCTCGTTATACATACCATCTTGTGAGTTATTTAAAAAGAGGCTGTTCGTTACCGTAGGGGAAGAATTTCCATTGTACATTCCGCCACCCCGTTGGCCATCATTGGCCGTATTCCCCGAAAAAGTGCTGTTGACTACTACAGGAGATGAGGACTGATTGGCCAACCCACCACCACCCAGAAAGGCACTGTTGCCGGTAAAGGTGACGTTGGCAAGGTTGGGATTGCTCTCGCTGGAGTTATTCATCCCGCCACCATATGTCGAGGTGGCGCTGTTGCTGCTGAAGGTGACATTGGACAGTGTAGGAGACGAAGACTGATTAAATATACCACCTCCATGTGCCGCCGAATTCCCAGAAAAGGTGCTGTTCTCTACCATGGGGGAGGAGGAAGATAAATTAATCATCCCGCCGCCGCTGATATTTGCAATATTCTCAGAAAAGGTGCAGTTCGTCACTGAAGGTGATGAAGACTCATTGAACATCCCGCCGCCCCAATTCGCCAAATTTCCCGAAAAGGTGCAATTTGCTACCGTGGGGGAGCCGACGTTGTTGTACATGCCACCACCGGTGCGGTCGGGGCTAAAATTTCCGGATGTAACATCTGCATTTCCCCCGGTAATGGTAAAACCATCGATCACGGCTGTGGCGTTGGTACCGGAGCCGGTAACGACGGAGTAGGAGTTGCCGGCAAGAGTGCCGCTACCGTCAATATCCCCGCTGAGGATCGTGGGATTATCGTCCCAGTTGCGTGTGCCTATGCTGCTTTCTTCACCGGCAAACCCGCCGTAGATGGCTACATTGTTTACGAGCTGGAACGTGGCGGCGCGCTCTGCATTGGT
This sequence comes from Balneolaceae bacterium, assembly GCA_020832415.1. GTDB lineage: Bacteria > Bacteroidota > Rhodothermia > Balneolales > Balneolaceae > Rhodohalobacter. The sequence continues at coordinate 1,080 of JAFIES010000001.1, forward strand.
TACATTGTCCGGGTCATTCGGTTCAACCGGTGTATAGATTCCCTGTGCTACCCAGATTTGCAGGGTGCCGTCTTCGCTTTCCCAGTTGGCGCCCGTCCAGGGGAGTGCATATCGCAGTTCGGGAACGGCGTTGGCCCACGAGTTGCCTGCGCCGGTGTAGCCGGAAACCCCGGTATTCACATTTTGGTCTACATAGAGAATATTACCATCGGGCTGGATCCCCTCGTTCTCGTAGGCGCCCATGTCAATGCGCTCCATGTTGTCGGGAAATACCCTCGGGTTGCCGGCCAGGTCTATGGGGGTGTTGGATGCGTCAGTAGGAAACAGGGAGAGATCCGTATCCGGGTTGCCTGCATTGATGGCTGGGCTGAATGCCAGCAGGCGCAGCCCGGCGGGATCACCGGGATCGACAAAAAACGGGTTGGCATCGATGTTGCCGCCGCCGTCGGTGCCCAATGAACTTTCCCAATCATCTCCGCTGCCGCCGGAATTGGCGATGAGACAGTGGCTGAATGTGGAAGTGGATCCCAGACCATTTTCTACTGAAGCACTACTTGATGGTTGCAGGGTCGCAGTATTGTTCCAAATAATACAGTTCGTTAGTGTGGAGGAAGATCCAGTATCATTGGCAATCCCGCCGCCAACAAAAGCCGAATTCCCCGAAAAGGTGCTGTTCGTTACCACGGGGTTGGAATTATCATAATTGGACATCCCACCGCCATTGCCAGCCGTATTCCCCGAAAAGATACTGTTTGTTACCTTGGGAGTGGAAGACTCATTGTACATTCCGCCGCCAAAACCCCCTGCCGTATTCCCCAAAAAGATGCTGTTCGTTACCGTGGGGTTGGAGTTTGCAAGATTGGACATCCCGCCGCCAAACTGAGTAGCATTATTTCCCGAAAAGGTGCAGTTAGTTACCGTGGGGGTGGATTCATTACTATACATCCCGCCGCCACTATTGGCCGAATTCTCAGAAAAGGTGCTGTTTGTTACCGTGGGGTTGGAGTTTGCAAGATTGGCCATCCCGCCGCCATTCCAAGCGTTATTACCTGAGAAAGTGCAGTTCGTTACCGTGGGGGAGCCGCCGCTGTTATACATCCCGCCGCCGGATCGGTTGAAATTGTTATTATCCCCCGTTGCAACATCCGCATTCCCCATGGTGATGGTGAAGCCATCGATAACGGCCGAGGCGTTCGTGCCCGAACCGGTGACGACACTGTAGCTGTTGCCGGTTAGATTACCGCTCTGGTCAATATCCCCGCTGAGGATCGTGGGATTATCGTCCCAGTTGCGTGCGCCTATGCTGCTTTCTTCACCGGCAAACCCGCCGTAGATTTCCACGCCATTCACCATCTGGAAGGTGGCATCGCGGTCGGAATCGTCATCGGTAGGCAGATAGGTGCCTGCCGCAACCCAAATTTGCAGGGTGCCGTCTTCACCTGCATCCCAGTCTTGTGCCCAGGCCAGGGCATCGCGCAGTTCGGGGATGGCGTTGGCCCAGCTGTTGCCGGATTCATTGCCGCCGGACACATCCTGGTTTATATATAAAATATTGCCGGCGTCAGGGTTAATACCATTTTGTGCCATTGCCGGGCTCAGGCCAACAAGAAACAGGCAGAGGAAGGGAATTAGAAAACTTCCTTTGGCCAGGCTTTTACAAATTGCAGTTTGCCCTGAATTTGATTTGAATAAATTTTTCATAGTGGTGAGCGGGTTTGTTTTACGTTCGGGTAAGACTGAAAGGTGCTGTAACACTATGATTCATCCTTCAGAGCTTTTTTGTGAATTTTAATGGTTTTATGAAACCAACATCATATTAGATGTGCTGAATCTATCTTAAAAAAGCTTTAAACATTTGGACTTTTCGCGCAAATGTTAGGACTTTTCGGTCAAAATGTGGCTTTTTGACTGAATAACGGTTTTCGCTGAGTCGTTTTTCTTCTTCGAAGGGTATTTTAAAACCGTGCGTAGATTGTTCGGTTCAGCAACCTGGCTGAGTGCCCCGATGCTTTTTATCGGGGTTCCTTGAAGCGTCGCGATACCGCGCAAAAGCATTGAATAAACATGGTACTTCTTCCCCGAAAGCACCTGTAAGCTTATCTGCTCAGATCCCGTAATAGCATTTTTGTCCGTACTAAAAGAAATACCATGTTTTACCTCAACCCACAACGCTTGCATGAACTACGCTGCCAGGTTGTTTCATTCAGCGACCTTCAAGAGTACCCCCGGTGCTTTTATCGGGGTTCCTTGAAGCGTCGCGATACCGCGCAAAAGCAACGAAGAAACATGGTATTTCTTCCCCGAAAGCACTCTGTAAGCTTATCTGCTCAGATCCCGTAATAGCATTTTTGTCCATACTAAAAGAAATACCATGTTTTACCCCAAACCACAACGCTTGCAGGAACTACGCTCCGCTTCGTACGCTGCCAGGTTGTTTGATTTAGCGACCTGCAAAGATCAGCAACTCTCCAGCCTCGACGGGTTGAGTATTGATTTACTTACGTATCACACCAATTGCGAAGAAGATCCATCCCAGAATAAAGAGAAAACCGCCAATCGGTGTAATCATACCCAACCAGGCTGTATCTGTAAGTGTAAGAATATAGAGGCTTCCTGAGAAGATGAAAATTCCGGCAATCAGGCAAAATGCACTTCTCGTCAGCCATTTTGAATCTTCATAGTTTGCGGCCACTGCCCCGAGAATCAACAGGCCAAGTGCATGGTAGAAATGGTACTGAACGGCTGTCTCATAAACCTTGAACCGATCGGGTGTGAGTGCATCCTGCACAATGTGTGCGCCAAAGGCTCCAAAGGCCACAGCAAGGGCCATAAAAACTGCACCTGAAATCAGAATGATTTTTGGTGAGAGAAGAGCTCCGTTATCCTTCAAATCCGTTCTGTTTGTGTGTTCCGTCGCAGAAAGGTTTGGTTGTGGAACCGCCGCATCGGCACAGAGCAACCCCTTTACTGGAGGTATGTGCACCGATTGATGCAGACTCCATGGTATAGGTGCCATCCAGAATTGCAGGTCCGTTTTTCATCAGTTTGATGATAAGCTTATCGCCATCTAAAGAGTCCGTTTCCGGCATTTTAGAAAGATCAGCTTTAACATCTGCTTTCCACTTCATCTGTTGATGAGAATTGTCGCAGGCAGGCTTATTACCTGAGGCCCCGCATCGGCAAAATGCAAACCGGGTATCTTCAAGAATGGTGTTGCCCTCATGATCCTGCACTTCAAGATCGCCAAAGAAATAGACCGGCCCATTGGGGCGCAGTACAATACGGTTTTTGGAAGATGGCTTCTCCTCGCGGCTGCTCTTTTTCATCTCATAATGGAGGGCGCCGGTGGGGCATTTTTCGATGACATCAGCTACTTTTTCCGCAGCTGCTTTTCCGGGCTGTATCCACGGCTTTTTTTCTATATCAAAAACTTCCGGCAATCCCCTTACACACTCTCCGGCATGGATGCACCGTTTGAGATCATAGGTTACTTTAATGTCGTCACTTTCGTAGCTGTGAATTTTTTCCTGCATAAATCTGTCTGCTTTCTTTACGTTTGTTTGAAAGTAACGCAAATTCACAGTCATTTTAAAACAGAATTACAATCTTCTGATTACCTCTCCGCAGCGCATCATTCTGTCGCCATGGTATGGATTGGCTATCTGCTCTTCACGGCTCAGCCAGTCTGCAGATCCACCGCGAACCATCGGGCAGCTCTGGTGATATATTTCATACCCAACCGGGCGAAACAGGTCAACCATTTCAATCATCGCTTCTGAGATATACTCGAAGTGGTAGCGCTGGTCATCTACATCTTCCAGGGATATCAGCTCCTCACTGCTGTTTACCATCACTTCACTGAAGGATACCCATATCGCTGTAGTCTCTTCATTAAGCCCAATGGGTTCTGTACCGGCCACCTCATTACGAAATGTTTCTGCGTAAGCTGCAGCTTGTTCGGCATCGGATGCGACAAGTGCATCTTTCAGATCAAAATATCGTTCGAGGACTTTGGCCATCTGTTCGTTAAACTCGGGCGAGCTCTCTATAAGCTGCATTTGCATCTGCTGCTCGCGCTGCTGTTGCTGTGCCCGTTCCTGTTCAGACGGGCCACATCCCGTAAAAATAAACATGGCAATAAATACCGGCAGAATATAATTTTTCATAGATGATTGTACCTGGTTGATAAATAATTTCTTGATGGAAGATACCAATCTGATATCAAAAATTTTGGTTGTTCTGTAAAGTTTTGGCTATATCTGACAGAAACGGAATCTTTGCTCCATTTTAATCAAATCCTGCAGATTTATTCGAAACCTTTCCCATCAACACCTCGACTGGGTTTTTGGGTTATCCATAGTCTCATGCCTCGGTGCTTTTTGTTTTTGCTCTGCTGTATCCCCGGGTTTCGCTCCATCACGCATGCGCTGCATATGTGATTCTCGCTGCACCCGGGGCTACAAATATGTCACTCCTCCGGAGTGTTTTGGGTGGATGATTATTCAGAAAATGAGGCTTTTTGGAAATTTGAAGGGAATTTGAAATTGAAATCCATCAGGTTACAATCGGATCCCGCCGGTGGACGGACAGGCTGTTTGCGCTATTTTAATGGACTCATATAGAAAAGGCACAAGTGGACACTTGCGCCAGAACAGGGGATTAACCAAACCGGGGTAATCACATTAAGGTAAATCGAAACCGCAATCGCAACCCCGGGATAAACGAAACGGCACAAAAAAATCCCGAGGCAATGTTTGCAGAAAAAGCAGCCGGCAGAATCGAAGGGATGAGGCAGGATCGCGGGAATGAATCAGGTTACAAGCGGATCACACCTGTGGTCAGTCAGGCTCTTTGCGTTATTTGTTGTATTCCTTAGCCATTCAAATCTGTACATTTCTAATTCTCTGAACTTCTTTTTCAACAGCTCATCTTTTCGTAATCTTAGGGCTGTACATTTTTCACCCAAAAACTAAGCTGCAACACACTGAATCATCATGAAAAAACTGATTATATTCATCGCCACACTTTTTTTCAGCCTGCCGGTTTTTGCGCAGGATAATCCGCTTTGGATTCGCTATCAATCTATCTCGCCAGATGGCCAGCAGATAGCATTTACGTACAAGGGCAATTTATACCGTGTTGCAGCAGATGGCGGGCAGGCGCGACAGCTCACATTCCATGAAGCACACGATTTTATGCCGGTCTGGAGCGGAGATGGTGAACGGATCGCTTTTGCATCTGACCGTTACGGAAATTTCAACGTTTTTGTGATGGATGCCGATGGCGGCCCGGCTGAACGCCTCACCTACCACTCCGGCGATGAATATCCATACAGCTTTTCACATGATGATGAATTTGTGATTTTTGGTGCCGTAAGACAAGATCTTGCTTCTCACAGGCAGTTTCCGGCTGCATCACAACCGGAACTTTATAAAGTTCCATCCGAAGGAGGGCGGGTAGATCAAATATTCACCATCCCCGCGGAAGATATTCAGGTGAGCAATGATGGTTCGCAAATGGTTTATCACGACAAAAAAGGTGGTGAAAATGAGTGGAGAAAGCATCATCGCTCGGCCATTGCGCGCGACATATGGATCTATAACACAGCCGACAACAGCCACACCATGCTTACCACATTCGATGGGGAAAACCGAAATCCTGTATTCTCCGCTGATGAATCACAGATCTACTACCTAAGCGAGGAGAGCGGAAGTTTTAATGTGCACCGGATGGATCTCTCAGCTCCCGGAGAAAGTGAGCAGGTAACTTTTTTCGAAGACCATCCCGTTCGGTTTCTGAGCCACGCAAACGGAACCCTTGCTTTTGGATACCGGGGTGAGCTCTACACCATGAAAGAAGGAGAAGAGCCACAAAAAGTTGCCGTTTCCATACGAACCCAGTCAATTTCCAACCCCGATAGCTTTATCAGCATTAATGGTGGTGTGCAAGAGATGGCCATTTCGCCCAATGGTAAAGAGATTGCTTTTATCGCCCGTGGCGAAGTGTTTGTAACCTCAGCTGACGGCTCTCTGACCAAACGAATTACCAACACCCCTCAGCAGGAACGCTTTGTTACGTTCACTCCAGACGGGGATGGAGTTGTATATGCAAGTAAGCGCGATGGCCGCTGGAATATTTATAAAACAACCCGGCAGCGGGAAGAAGAGCCTTTCTTCTTTGCCTCTACCCTGCTTAATGAAGAGGTACTTGTTACGGCTGATGAGGACAGCTATATGCCATCGTTCTCACCAGACGGCACTAAACTGGCTTATATAGCAGGAAGACGCACCCTGCGCGTGAAAGATCTTGAATCGGGCGATACCACAGATCTCCTCACGCCTGATGATCTGTTCCACATGCGAGATGGCGACCAGTATTTCACATGGAGCCCCGACAGTAACTGGCTGCTTGTGGGCTGGCGTAAACTTCTCCACAACGCAGAGGTTCTGCTGATGGCTGCTGATGGCAGTGAGCGAATCAACCTTACTGAAAGCGGCTACTACGACCTGAACCCAAAGTGGGTTAATGACGGTAAGCAGATGATCTGGTTTACAAATCGTGATGGCCTACGCAGTTATGCAACAAGCGGGCAAACCGAGCGTGATGTTTACACCATGTTTTTCTCGCAGGAGGAGTGGGACAAATTCAACCTGAGTGAAGAAGATTACAAACTGATGCAGCAGATCGAAGAGGCACTGAAAAGCGATGACAATGATAACGGTGATGCCGAAAACGGTGACGAGCCCCTGCAGTTCGACTTCGATGGCATGAAAGACCGAATGGCGCGCCTCACTATTCATTCAAGCACCCTGAGTGATGCGGTTCTCTCAAAAGATGGAGAAACACTCTACTACCTCTCCAGATTTGAAGACAATTTTAACCTTTGGGAAACGAATCTGCGCACTCGTGAAACCAAAACAACGATCCGACTGAACACCGGCCCGGGTGAACTTATGTGGGATAATGATATGGAGAATCTCTACCTGCTGAGCCGCGGTTCCATTTCGAAATTAAATCTATCTGCCGGCACCTCATCACCGGTGCAAATTCGTGGTGAGATGAAGTACGATGCAGATAAGGAGCGCGAGCAGATGTTTGAGCATGTGTATGTTCGCACCAAAAATGTATTCTATGAGCCCACCTTCCACGGTAACGACTGGGATGCACTCTATGAAGAGTACAAGCGATTTGTGCCCCACATCGGCAACTCGTATGAATTTGCTGAAATGATCTCCGAAATGATTGGAGAACTGAATGTATCGCATGCGGGTGCACGCTACAACCGAAGTATTGATAATGCCGATCAAACCGCATCACTCGGTATATTTATGGATTACAGCCACTCCGGCGATGGTATTCTCATTGAAGAGTTGATCCAGGGAGGTCCGCTTGATAAAGCCGCTTTTAACATCGAACCGGGAATGATCATCGAAAAGATCGATGGAGATACCATTTCGGCCGACAGGGATGTCGCCATGTACCTTAACCGAAAAGCAGATCAGTTTGTGCTGCTTGATGTGGTTAGCGCAGATGGAAATGATCGCAAGCAGATCACCGTAAAACCGATTACACTTGGCCAGGAGCGGCAACTTTTATACCGGCGATTTGTTCGCATCAACGAGCAAGAGGTGGATGAGCGAAGTAACGGTCGCCTGGGCTATGTTCACATACCGGGAATGGGCGATGGTCCATACAGAAATGTAATCCGCGAAATGCTTGGAAAGTACAGCGATCGGGAAGCGGTAATTGTAGATGCACGTTTTAATGGCGGTGGTGATCTTGTTGCTGATCTGGCCATGTTCTTCACCGGTGAGTCATTTAATACCTACGCCACTGCCGATAAAGATGTTGGTGGGGAACCTACATCACGGTGGACAAAACCCACACTCTCTCTCATCAACGAAGCGATGTACTCCGACGGACACTGCTATGCCAGTGCCTACAGCGAGCTGGGAATTGGCACGACTGTTGGTATGCCGGTACCCGGAACATGCAGTTTTGCTGGATGGGAGATGCTTCCTGACGGCACCCGATGGGGTATTGTACCGGTAAGTGCCCGCAACATGAGCAATGAGTGGATGGAGAACAATCAGACCGAACCCGATATTAAAGTTCGCAACGAGCCGGATATTGTAGACAATGGCCGTGATCAGCAGCTTGAACGTGCCATTGAAGAACTTCTGAATCAGGTTACGGAAGAGTAGAAATCATGCCAACAGCCTTAACACGTGCCATTAGTCCTCTGCTTGGTGAGTGCGAACTCACCCATCTTCACCGTGCTGAAATTGATATTAAAAAAGCTCAAAAGCAGCACGGTGATTACGAGAAAGCACTCGAAAAAATGGGTTATACCATCCGCAGAGTGGCGGACGCCCCCCATCTGCCGGATGGGGTATTTATTGAGGATACGGCCGTAGTTTTTCCGGAGCTTAGCATTATTACGCGCCCGGGTGCAGAATCCCGAAGGCCGGAAACAGAAAGTGTGGCTGTAGTCCTTTCGAAGTATCGCAATTTAAAAACAATCACCTATCCCGGCACTCTCGACGGAGGTGATGTTCTGACTCTTGGAAACCAGGTGTTTATTGGCATCTCGAAACGCACAAACAGTGAGGCTATTCAACAATTCTCTGATTTCCTCAAACCGTATGGCTACTCTGTTAAGGGTGTCCCGGTAACAAAATGCTTGCACCTTAAAACAGCTATCGCTGTGATTGAAGATGATCTGCTGCTGATTAACCCGGAATGGATTGACGAGTCTCTGTTCCCTTCCCACCAATACGATTTTGTACATACAACCGAACCCTATGGTGCCAATGTAATTTGTAAAGATAACCTGGCACTTTGCCCAAAAGCCTTTCCAAAAACTGCAGATTGGCTTAGAAAAAAAGGGTACGATGTTATCCTCATCGATCAGTCTGAAATGGCTAAAGCCGAAGCGGGACTCACCTGTTCCAGCATTCTGATTGATTGAAAAAACATTCTTGCAAAACGTGTTTGTGGTTGAATGCCCCGCAAACTTGCAGGAATTTTTTTTGACCACTGAAATGCAATAGAACCTGACTAAGACCAGAAATTTATCGCTCTATTTTTGTGTGAATAAATTGTCTGTGGGCTCTCACCTGGTAAATATTCCCATCTTCATCGCGATCAAATTCCAACGTTTCGCCATCGGAACCATCATCCCGTACCCGAACAAAAACATCACCTTCAAGATGCCTGTATAGTGTAAGATTATCACCCGGATTATCCGTTGGAAGTGAAAGCGATGCAAGCTTATCTCCCCAGGGAGTTACATATTGCTCACCATGGTTAAATACAAAATACCCGGCATACTCTGACAGGTCCGGCACTCCGTTATCATCTTCCGAGTTCTCATCAGCTGACGATTGCGGTACTTTTGTGAGTATACTATGTATCCCCATGGCATATTTGTTAGGATTTACTCCATTTGCATTGATGATTACGGAGTAGGCGCGTTCACTATCCGGATTCAACCGCCAGGTTGATTGAAACCCCGGGCAATAGCCACCATGGCTTACCCATTTTGAGCCATCACCACCTCTACTCACAGCAAAACCAAGTCCCCAGGTTGTATCCCATCCGGGATCGGTGTAGTGCACGTTTTGCATATATCGAAGTGTGGATGGTTTCAGAATATCGGCAGAATCAGAATCAAGAAGCCGAATTTGCCAGCGGGCAAAATCAGCCAGGTCCAGAACGTTTGATGTGAATCCCGCGGCTGCCATCATGCCATTCGCATTGAAATAGTTGACAGTTTCCCGTGTGCCATCTCGCATCATAGGGCTATAACCCATTGCAAGTTCGCTGCCGTGCAGCTCTTCCGGCATATACGTTCTGGTATCATTCAGATTGAGAGGCTCAAAAATCACACGATTTACATAATCCTCAAACGGCTCACCGGAAACTTCTGCCACAATCTCACCCAGCAACATCATACCGAGATTGCTGTACTGAAAGTAGGTTGCAGACGGATAGAGTGTCTCCTGGTTACTGAGCTCATCAATAATTACATCTCTTTCCGGGAAATTGTACACAGGGCCAACCCAATACGGCAAATTCCCTTCTCTCGGCAACCCGGCTGAATGGGTAAGCAGTGATCGAACAGTGATGGGTGCGGTGTCAGAAAATCGCTGCTCAAGATTGTACCACGGCAAAAGGTCTTCGATTCGATCATCAAGGCGAAGTTTCCCATCTTCATAGAGTGTCATTATCGCGATGGATGTAAAAAGTTTGGAAATGGAGCAGATACTACCGAGAGTTGAAGTGCTGTACGGCAATTCGGTTTCTCTGTTTGCAAGGCCAAAAGCACCTGACCAGAGCAGCTCATCCCCTTCTACTGCAGATGCAGATATTCCGGGCAGCATGTCGTAATCGGTTTGAGCATCCAGCCAAACCTCAATCAGGTTGAATGCCTCAGAGTAGTCTTTTTCTCCACTTTGGGAAAAAAGTGATAGTGGCAGGATGAGTAAAAACGGAATCAGAAAGATCTTTTTCATGAGCATGATTAGGTTAATTAGCAGATCTTCTATTAATAGCTAAAAACCAAACTTCCCGCAACCATTTGTTTTCGGTTGATTAAAATAACGTGAGTTCGATATAAATTCTTTGAATTTGACAATCAAAAAGTCTCCTCCTTTTCAAGGAGGGCTCATTTTTTGAACGCGTTAGCGAATTTAGGGGTGGTTTAAACCAGCTTATGAACTAAATTATCAACTTTGTAGTCCTACTCAAAGTACTGTAACCACCCCCGGCCCCTCCTTATGAAGGAGGGGAGCCTCTTTTTCCAAATTCTTATATCGAACTCATGTTAAAAAAAACACTAACCCGAAAGGCCGTAACCTAATCAAGTTAGTGCTTAGGATAGTAAGCTCTCACTGATTCATTATTATTGTTTTGTAACATGGCTTGATTTCTCTCTTATTAACTCGACTCTATGCTTACTCTGACTCATTATGCTCATTATGTCAACTTCACATTGGTTACAATGGCTATGCCTGTAATCAATGTGTATATACACTTTTCATCAAACTCTTTTATAAACCAGCAATTATCTGGTCAATTTTTTTTTCCGGAGCACCTCTCCAAAATCCTTGCGAACCCCAACCGGCTGATTTGCCGGTTAACTTTTCGCTTACAACATCAACCGACTCTATTTGATACTGATCGATATTTGGAACTGATTCCATTTCTTTCACATCAATCTCAGTAAGTAATTGCAGTTGCGCGGGCATTGCTGCTTTATCAGTTGAGGTTAAGAATACAACCACCACAAAAACTGAAAAAATCAGAAGCAAAACTGCTTTAGCTGATCTACCTGTTTTCATGTTTGCATCCTCCGTAGTTATCTGTTCGTTTGTTTCTGTGAACAATCTACAGCGAACCTGTGAAAATGCTTTATGGCTACGTTACATTGTGTTGTTCTTATGTTACATTTTGGCAATTTTCTGCCTTAAAATGGCTCTTTTGTGGATTTTAGCCATGTAACATAAAAGAAAATGAAAAACTTCTTGTCTCTTGATTTTTCATTTTCCGGGAGGATATAATTAGTGTAAGCGGAATAAAACTATTATGAAACAGCAGGCAATATATGGGTAATTTTTAAGCTGCCGTAAGATATTCAGTTGGTGTTTTACTGAATTGTTCACGGAAAGATTTTGAGAATTGGGCCACACTTTTAAACCCTGTTGAGTAGGCAACTTCACTCACTGTACCCATATTCTGTTTCAGCAGATCGGCACCACGCTCCAGGCGCATTCGTTTTATCATGGCGCTTGGTGTTTCTCCCGTAAGTTCTTTAAGGCGCCGGAAGAGGTGCGTTCTGCTTTGAAACATTTTTTCCGCAAGATCTTCAACCGAAAACTCTTCGTTCTGCATATTTTGCTGAACAATTTGCCTTATCTGCTCAAGGTATTGTTCATCGGCCGATTCCATCTCAACCGTATCAGGATGAATAGATTTTTTCTGATCGGTAATATGCCCGCCCTGCCGTTCGTAATATTTTTGAAGACGTTTTTGTCGCTCAATCAAATTGTGCACGCGGATGGTTACCTCTTCCATACTGAATGGTTTGGTGAGATAGTCGTCTGCTCCAATTCCGAGTCCTTCAAGTTTATCCTCAGCTTCTGCGCGTGCTGTGAGTAGTATGATGGGCAGGAAATCTGTTTCAGGTTCATTCCTGAGATTTTTCAATAGCGTAAATCCATCACCATCGGGCATCATAATATCAGAGATGATCACATCCGGTGGGAAATTCTTAATCTTATCCAGAGCTTTATTACCTGATGCCGCCTCAATCACTCTGTACTCATCTGAAAAATGATCCCGCAAATAGCTTCTGATATCTATATTATCATCAACTACGAGCAGTGTTTTTCGGTCATCATCTTCATCACGAGTTTGATCACCATCGTCAATTACAGTAACCTTGTCGGGCAGCAGGAACTCTTCAAGCCCCGAATCACTCACTTCCAGTTTCAGGTCTGCCAGTTCCTCATCCCGAACAATTACCAAAGGAATCCGGACGATGAATGTAGCTCCTTCACCGGGTGTGCTCTCAACCTCAATAGTTCCGGCATGCTGCTCTGTGATCTCTTTTACAAGGGCGAGGCCAATTCCTGTGCCCGGCTGCATTTCTGATTTTTCAGCCTGATAAAACCGATCAAAAAGGCGCGGTAAATGTTCCGGCGATATTCCCTGCCCGGTATCTCTCACAGTAATCACAGCAAATTCTCCGCTGCTTTCCAGTGCAAAGATTACTTTCCCGCCTTCGGGAGTGAATTTAAACGCATTTGATAACAGGTTGGAAATTACTTTTTCAAACTGTTCGGGATCGAATGATGCGATGATTTTCTCATCCGGAATGTTGATTTCGAAAGCGATATTATATCGCTCAGAGGCACCCACAAAGCGCGATGTAAGGTATCTGAGGTATTGATTTAGCTCGGCAGTATCGGGTTTAAGTTTAAAAAGATTGGCCTCGAAACGAGCCAGGTCCATCAGCTGTGTAACCAATCTCATGAGGCGTTTGGCATTCCGTGTGGCCATATCAACCTGAGCTTTACCGGCTTCTGTAAGTACTCCATATTTCTCTTTATGAAGATTTTCGAGCGGGGCAATCGTAAGGGTTAACGGTGTTCGGAATTCGTGGCTGATATTGGCAAAAAAGCGGCTCTTTTCGGCATCAAGCTGTTGTAGTTTTTCTGCCTGTGCTTCGGTAATTTTTTTCTCCTCCCGCAGCTCTTCGGTTCGTTTATTTACAACATCCTCAAGATACACTTCGCGTTTTCTCAAATTTCTGAGGCGGTAACGATCCACCCCATACAGAAAACCTGCAATAAGCAATACATAGAGTGAATACGCCCACCAGGTGTGCCACCACGGTGGTAAAATTGTAAAAGCATACTCCCCGATGTTGCTGATGGAACCATACGTATTCATCGCCCGAACCTGCATCACAAAATCGCCGTGTGGAAGGTTGGTATAATCCCTGAAGGTTTCAGGTGACCAGCTTGACCAGTTACTATCAAAACCTTCAAGTTTAACCTGATAACGCGTACTGCTTAGATCATCAAAGAAATTTGTTCCATACCTGAACCTGAGTGCATTGTTTTGATAACTGTATGAAGCGGCCGTGAGTTGCGCCCCTCTGTTTCCACCAAACAGCAGGTCTTCGTTGTTTGAAACTTCTCTTATGAAGGCATTAAATTCTATTCCATCAGGATATTGCGAATTACTGTCGAACCGAATTAATCCGTCTGCGATACCAATCCAAATAATGCCGTCATCTTCAGGGTAAATGTACTGAATGCCGCCGGACGGAGTCCTGCCCAGAGCTTTTCGATAAAGCGAATCGGGTTGATGGGTTAGAGTTGTGATGTAACCGCTGCCTTTATTCGTGGAAACCCAATACCGGCCATCATTTCCGCTAACCAGCCTGCTGAAGCTCATAAGCTCATCAGAGTCGGATGTAATCTCTGTAATATTTGGTGTAAAAGGATTATCGGGGTTCCAGGGGTCGCTTGGCCTAAAGAGGCCCGAAGCAGTAAGGATAAATACATTTCCCTCTACAGAGCTTACATTCACGGTATTGCTGTTAAAATAATCCTGATTGCTGAACCGCTGAATGATTTGTGCATCAGAAGAGATGTCGGCACGTATCAATCCCTGGAATTCTGTGCCAGCCCAAATTATACCATCATCATCCTGCACGAGGCTGTAGACCTGTTCTGTTACTCCGTCCAATTCCAAAATCTTTTCCCATTCACCATTCCGGTGTGTAACAAGCACAATTCCATCCAGGTGGCCAACAAGATATAGTTCAGGATCAAAATCAGAACGTCTTATAGTAACTGCTTCGAGATCGGGAACCACTATTGTGGTTCCGCTCTTTTCCACTGATACCAGCCCTGCACTTGTGGTCAGTAACAATCCATTCTCTGTTTGCAGCAACCTTCTGTTGTTGTTTGTGGTAACGGGTACAGAAACAAGCCTTGCCGGCTCTCCATTTTCACCGGGCTGCAAGTAGTTTATCGTTGAGGAAGATGTGGCAAAAATTGTGGCGTTATGGCGCGCAATCCCTTCAACAGATGATGAAATTCCAACTGAACGATCGAAATAGGTAACCGGACTTGAGATCTCTATTCTGGAAAGTCCGTTCGTGGTAGTAACCCATAAATTATTGAATCGGTCGGTAAAGACATTGGAGCTCTGATTGGTTGGAAGCTTTTCCTGGTCATTAAAAATTCTCAATATAGTTCCGGCATAATTGGTCAGATAGACTCCGCTTCTGATGGTTGCGAATGCATAACCCACCCCCTTTACTTCCGTTACGTTATAGAGGTCCATCTCCCCAAGAATTGGCGAAATTTCCATTTCAACCGGTTCAAACGTTTCTCCATCGTAAGAAAAAGTACCATCTCTTGTGGCAACAAATACAGATCCATCGGGTTGCCGGTTCATATACCAAATTGCTCTCTCTTCAAAAAGCTCCCCACCCTCAACAAACTCGAATGTACTCCCGTTTAACCGCTTTAAGCCAATTTCAAGATCCACTGCATAAATATCATCTCCAACAGTGTGTATTCGTTCAAATCGCTCCTCCGGCAAAAGAGTGTGCAGAGAATCGTTTCTGTCGAGGTGAAAAATAGCGGCCCTTGTTCGGAAGAAAATACCATCGGATGTAGCTACAGTTTCCCACACATCTTCAAAATTTCTGATCTCTTCAGGTACACGATCAAGAAATGAGACATATTGGGGCTGACCCAGTGAATCTGATTTGATTTCACCTATATCATTTACGGATCCCACAAAAATTCGATTATCTGCACCCAAAGCCATTGAACGAACCAAACGTCCACCTGCAACTTCAATCATTTTCCACTCTACACCATCGTACTCTAAGAGGCCGTTCCCATTTGCGATATAAATAAGGCCCTTATCGTCCTCAAGAGCTTCCCAGTTTTGATTGTGTCCATTATACTCAGATGGCATAAATTGCTGATAATAGAATCTGCCTGCTTCAGGATGGAACTGAGCGTAAAGAGCCGAAACCGGCACGCAAATAAATAGAATCAGAAGTGAAATTACATTGCGGCTCATTCTTGGTGTAGTACTAAAGGATTGAATAAACAGATTTCAAAACGCGGTATGGACTGCAAAAATTACAGAGCCGAATAGTAAGACTCTATATAGATATAGTATTCAATACTATCAATCAATAAGTTGTTAAAAACTGCTGTTAAAGAAATAATGAATATCACCGAACGGCGAACCTCAGGGAGTCCGCCGTTTTTAAAGTCCGGCTAACCGCTTATATATTAATCGTTAATTAAAAACGCAGATTGATCGACTCAACTCAAAAAATGGTTGCAGTAATTAGCCTATTACAAAAATTCTCGGGGGTGAGTCTCCCGTTGCAAAAACAAGATCACTGTGTACAAATATAGCATATGTGTAGGTGCCTACTCGAATATTCCTGCCTACAACAAGATTCAGAATGTTACCATCTCGTATGGTTCGGTTTCCGTCGCCAAATAGTGCGTCATCGTCAAACTGAAAAGATAAATCAGACCCTTCGGCAGTCCAGCGGACCCGATCACCCTTTCTGACAAAAACAGTACCGGTTGATTCATCATCTTTGAGAACTACCTTCCACTCGCCATCTATCTGTTTCACAACCAGCTCATGCAGAGTGGATTGTGCCTCAGCGGATGGTTCCTGAGCTTCAAAATACCCGCCTGAATTGCCTGATAAAAAAGTCATCCCAAAAAGCATGATGGCTATATGTATACATTTTGTTTTCATAATTATTCCGTTACGTTGGTTGTTGTTGGTTAATACAAGTTTTTGAAATTCAATTATCCTGAAGCTCACCAAATCTTGGATCTGAAATAAGATTCTGCAACTCCGGCTGACCTCTTATTTCAGATATGGAATACCCGGCTTCAATTGCTTTTTCTATGTAAATGAGTGCTTCCTCCCTCTCGCCAAGATACTCAAAAGTCGCTGCAGCAAGGTACATTACCGTTGAATTATCAGGTGCTAATTGAAGTGCCCTGCTGATATACGATCTGGCAGCCTCTTCATTTCCTACTCGAGCATTATAACCTGCCAGACTAATGATTGCATCGGCATCATTTTCATTTACTTTTAACGTTTCGTTGGCGGCTTCAATGGCGCGCAGATAAGCATTCCGGGCCTTTTCGCGCTGACCGGGTGCATAGTAATACGCTGTGGCAAGATTTCCCCATAAGAAATAATGTGTGTCATTAAATTCGAGGGCCGTTTCATAAGCCTTTGCAGCATCAGCATACAGTCCTTCTGCATAATAGAGTGTTCCAAGATTGGATGCAGCACCAAAGGTCTGTTCAAATTCAAGCGATTTTTCATACATCGCTCTGGCTTCACTCAGCATGCCTGTAAAGTAGTACATACTGCCAAGGTTCAGGTAACCGCGATAATTATCGGGTGTAAGCTCAATCACACGCCTGAACTGCTCCTTCGCCTCTTCATATCGTGTATTTCTAAAATAGAATGCACCCAGCGCATTGTACCCGTCCCAGTTGTCTGGCTTGAGCTGTATGGCACGCAGATAGGTTGCTTCAGCTTCATTGAGATCACCGGAAGATTCATATGCCTGTGCCATCCCTTTATGAGCTTCTGCATTTGTAGGATCGGCAGAAAGTGCGTCTGTAAAGTGCTCGATCGCTTCTGAATATCTGCCTGTACCGGTTTTTATCATTCCCAAAGTAATGTGAGCCTGCAATAATCGGTTGTTCAGTCTGTAAGCCTCGTTCGCCTGTTCAGATGCCAGTGTAGCCCAGTTACGGTCAAGCGTATTCTCATACAACCTCCAGTAGGCATGGCCAAGCGCTGCGTGTGCAAGTGCAAATCCGGTATCCAGTTCTATGGCTTCCTTAAATGCTGTGATGGCCTGTTCAATATTGTCAACCCTTTCGTAGCGCTGCAGATACCCGAGGCCTTTCATATAGAGCTCAAAAGCTTCGGGTATGGAGGTTTTCCCTTCGTTGATGATACTGATCGATTCAGGATTAAGCTCCAAATTGAGCATGCTCAGAAGGTTTTCAACTGATTTTTCATGCAACTCTAAGAGATTATTTTCATCCACATCTATTACTACGGAGTTTAGCTGACGAAGATTTCTCGAATCGATGAGTGTAAGAGTTAACCTGAGCCTATTTGCAAGTGGTTGAAGGCTGCCTGCAATGGCGTAATTCACTTTAAAAAGCTGATACGCCTGCCCGGCGCTCGCTATGTTATAACTGCGCACTTCTCCCGCCGGCACTACCCATAAATTTCTCTGAAACTGCTCCATTTGCGACAATTGGCTGGTGAGCGTTTCAACAAGGCCATCGGCAAATACCTGTCTGCCCGGGTCCGATCCGATATTTGTAAATGGCAGAACTGCAAGATGAACCGTGTCGTCATCGGCAGATGAAAACCACGACTGGTTGGACCCCGGACGCACCAAAACCCATAAAATTGCAATAATTAAAACCCCGGCAACTCCTGCCAATATACCTTTTTGCCTCTTATTTACTTTATATACTGTTGGTTTCGTAGCAGAATAATTCCCCGAATAAAGCATATTGCCAATAGCTTGTAAATCGGACAGAACCTCTGTCATGCTTTGATAGCGTTCATCCACATCTTTAGACAAACAGCGGCTTACAATTTCTTCCAGTCCATCTAAGAGTTCACCATCAGCACTTTGCAGCGGTGGCGGATCAGAATTGATTATGGAATAGATGATGGAGTGGTCATAATCCCCCCCAAAAGGAAGTTTACCTGACAGTATCTCATACAGAACCACACCAAACGACCAGATATCGCATCTTGGTTCCGCCGGTTCTCCTCTTACTTGCTCGGGAGACATATATGCGGTAGTACCAACTGTTGTACCCTCTTTCGTTAGCTGAACGCTATCGGCAATTTTTGCGAGGCCAAAATCAAGCAGTTTAATCTCATTACTGCTGCTTACCATAATGTTTGCAGGCTTCACATCACGGTGTGTTATCTCTTTCTTGTGAGCTGCTTCAAGGCCTCTCGCAATTTGAATGGCGTAGCTCAGTACCGCCTTGGAATGGCTGTATTCCGGCTGATCTGCTGAAGATCCGGCTGCTGAATCGGTTACAATACCGGTTTCCTGAGCTTTAATTTTTTTAATGAATGACTCATGGAGATTGGCTCCATCAATGTACTCCATTACAATAAACTGCTTGCCGGCTTCATCCTCTTCAATTCCATACACCTGGCAAATGTTGGGATGATTCATCTGTGCAACTGAACGTGCCTCTTGTAAAAACCGGGCCCGGTTCTCTTCACTTACGGGAGTATGATCAGGTACAAACTTAATTGAAACATCCCGATTCAGTTTGGTATCCAGAGCTCTGTAGACCACCCCCATGCCACCTTCACCGAGCTTTTCTGTAATTCTATAATGGGAAATGGTTTTATTAATCATTGATGCGATTCAATTCTCTTAGATACTGCCTGATTGTACCATTCTTTAATTTCGGAGGCCATTTCGTTACACAAATTTCTTTCCTGTAATCAACTCGAACTTACTTATGCCAATATCCTGGCTTGTAACTGCACTTTTACTCTTTGAGCGTGATTTAAGCACCATTTTCCATTGATAAAGCCCACCCAGTGTATGATTTGCCTGCTCGAGAAACTGTTTAAACATTCCATGTTTTTCGTACTTCTCAACGGTTTCTAAATCTTGCCATATTGATAATGAGATCATTTCACCGTCATTCTCTGAGTTATCGAGTAAAAATGCGTATCGGCACCCCGGTATTTTCTTCAATTCCGGTAATATCTCTGTGTTATAAATTTTTCTGAACTCTTCTTTAAATCCTTCTTTAACCTTTAAGGATAAAATCCTGAGAATGTTACTCTGATTGGTTATTTCATCGGGAAGCGGCTCCGGATTTTCTGCCGTCGGATACAATTTTACACTTGGCTCAATTGGTATCTCTTTGTACTCAACCATATTGTCATCAGATAGCTGAATTTTCCATTCGCTTTTCTCTTCAAGCAAATGCTGAACTGATTCAAGATTTTTCTGATAACTGCCTGATGCCTCATAGACCTCTGCATCTTTTTCCGATTGCCAAAGCGTTAATGATATGTACTTAAACTCCTGATCTCTGCTGTGAAGTAATCCTGCAAAAATGCACCCCGGAACTTTTTCAAGGGATGTTAAGATCTTTTCTGCATACACTTCTCCAAGTAAATATTCACCCTTCTTTTTTACGGTTGCCTCTACCATTCTCAGATACATAGCCAAACCTCCGGTTTAGTTGTTTACCCGCTTTATAGCCAGTGCTGTAAGATCATCAAACAGTTTTGCATTACCACAGTGTTTCAGGCAGCTGCCAACTACAGTTTCAATCAATGTATCGGACGTTTCTCCGCTTTGGAGTGAATCTATCAGCAGTTTTTTAAGCCGCTCTTCACCAAACATCTCTTCCTGAATATTAGTGGCATCCGTCACACCGTCAGAAAAGACAAACAGAAATTCACCTTCATCAAGTGTAAACCTATCTTCTTCGTACTCCATGCCATCCATCATGCCAAGTGGCAGCCCGCCGGTTTGCAATCTCTCAAAAGTGCCATCTTTACGCATTAAAAAAGGATAGTCGTGTCCGGCACTTGAATAGCTGATTTCATTGCTGTTCGTATCGAGTATGGCTATAAACAGGGTGGCAAACTTTTCGGCACTGGTACTCTGATAGAGCTGACTGTTTGCGTGTTTCAGAATTTCGCCGGGCTTTATGAGGTGAAATGCTTGTCCGCGTAAAATGGCCTGCAGATTGGTCATCAGCAGGGAGGCAGGCAGCCCTTTGCCGCTTATATCACCCAGGCAAAATACCCACCGGTTTTCATCCAGTTTTATATAGTCGAAATAATCACCTCCAACTTCCTGCGCTGTTATATTCTTTCCTGATACAGAATATCCGTGAATAACAGGCGGCTCTTCAGGCAGCATTTTTTTCTGGATGGATGATGCAAGTTCAAGCTCTCTGCGCATAAACCGATATGCTTGCTCCTCTTCGTACAACCGTGCATTCTCAACTACCTGCGCCGATTGTGCCGCGATAATTGCCAGCAACCTTTGATCAGACTCAGAGAAAACTGAATCCGATTCATTCCGTTTATTATAAATCGTTAGAATACCGATTAGTTTTGAACGTGCCATCAATGGCGCACTCAAAACCGATTTTATGGTACTGTCCCATTTCACATTTCTGAACCTTTCATCATTTCCCGGTTCATTAATCATCAAAGGCTTTTTGTTGATCTGCATCCACCCCAGCAAGTTCTGATTGAGATGCAGAGGAGAGTGCTCGGTTGTACTGATCATGCTTCTTACAAGCGTTTGCGTAGGATTGGCCTGATTTACATCAATCAAGGTGATGTCGCCCTGTTCGGCCCCTAAAGCACGTATGGATTTGCCAATAATAGAACGCATGATTTTTTCACTATCCAGACTACCCCCGATAGCAAGTGCCAGATCGTTCAAAATGGCTAGCTCATCAACAGCTCTTCTAAGGCGGACATTCTCTTCCTGTAGCTGCTTAAACTTTGCAGCAGACAGATCACTATCAGGATTATTGGATATCAATGGCTCAACGTGTTTTATTTGTTAAGAAAACGAAGATTCTTTCCATCTGAAGGCCGGAAAGAATAAAAAATTTAAGTACCCTTATAACTTTTTTTCAACTAACCAATATATAGTTAATTAAAGTTGAATAATCCAATATAAACATAAGGATTGGATTAGGTTTGTATAATTTTCCCGAATGTTAATATTCAATTTTTTATCAACATTTCGGAAAATTTTTGCATTGGGAAATGTCAGGCTGAGTGCCCCATAAAGTGTGTTGGCGGCTTGCGGAAATGTTTGCTAAATGACGAAGAAAACTGGGCCACACTTTTAAATCCGGTTGAGTAGGCAATTTCGCTCACGGTGCCTGCTTTCTGTTTGAGCAGATTCATCCCTCGTTCAAGCCGCATTCGCCTTATCAGTGCACTTGGAGATTCATCGGTAAGATCCCGAAGCCTTCTGAAAAGCTGTATTCTGCTTTGATACATCTTTTCAGCAAGATCTTCAACTGAAAAAAACTCCTCATGCATGTGCTGTTGAATGACCTGCCTTACCTTCTCCAGATACAGATCATCTGTGGATGCCGCTTCAATCACGTCAGGGCTCATGGTTACGCCTGTTGAATTGGTACTGCTATTTTGATTCGCATAGTGCTTTTGCAGACGTTTTTGCCGCTCAATCAGATTATACACCCTTAATGAAACCTCTTCCATACTAAAAGGTTTTGTAAGATAATCGTCAGCACCGATACCCAATCCTTCGAGTTTGTCTTCTGCCTCAGCACGGGCAGTAAGCAAAATTACAGGCAGAAAATTAGTTTCTGAATTACTTCGCAAATTTTTCAACAAAGTAAAGCCATCTCCGTCGGGCATCATCACATCAGAAATAATAAGGTCCGGCAAAAACTTAAGGGTTTTTTTCAGAGCCTTGTTTCCCGATCGCGCTGTAATCACTCTGTACTCATCAGAAAACTGATTTTCCAGATAGGTGCGAATATCTTTGTTGTCGTCCACAACAAGGATTGTTTTTAGTTCTTCATCAGCTTCCTCATCCGCATCTTCATCCAGTGAAAATGCTTTTTCGGGCAGAAGAGCTTCTTCAATCCCTTCTTCGCCCGACAAATTAAGTTCAACAACTGCAGATACATCCACATTTTCTAAAGGCAAGATGATACTGAATTCAGTTCCCCTACCTGATTTACTTGTAACATCAACCCGCCCCCCATGCTGCTCGGTGATCTCTTTCACAAGGGCAAGCCCAATACCGGTGCCCGGCTGCATTTCCGATTTTTCGGCCTGATAGAAACGATCAAATAGTCGCGGAAGATGATCCGGGTCTATTCCTTTTCCTGTATCTGTAATCCGGATAATGGCTTCTTTTTCATTTTTTTCAAGAGTAACAGAAACATCCCCACCTTCCGGCGTGAATTTAAAAGCGTTAGAAAGCAGATTAGAAATAACTTTTTCGAACTGCTCCGGGTCAAATTGTGCGATGATTACATCAGAAGGTATGTTGATTGAAAAGTTAATGTTATAGCGTTCTGCAGCACCAACAAATCTCGAAGAGATGTGGCGTATATACTGATTTAGGGGAGCATTTTCAGGTTTTAATCTAAACAGGTTTGCCTCAAATCGGGCGAGATCCATCAGCTGGGTAACCAGTCTCATCAGCCGTTTTGCATTCCTGGTGGCCATATCAACCTGCGCTTTACCCTCTGTAGTTAGAGTGCCATATTTTGGTTTACTGAGATTCTCGAGTGGCGCTATTGTGAGGGTGAGAGGGGTTCTGAATTCATGACTGATATTTGCAAAAAACCGGCTTTTCTCAGCATCAAGTTGTTTCAGTTTTTCGGCTTGAGCTTCTGTAATTTTTTTCTGCTCCGATAGTTCGTTGTTTTTATTTGTGAGCAATCGCATCGCATTAATCCTTCCGTTTTCGAATACAATGGCAATCACATAAAAAATCAATATCAGCCCCACAAATGTGGATAGAACAAAAAACAGCGGGGGCTCATTAAGTGAGCCTTCGGGTGGTGAAAATTCAATCCGTTCAAAATAGTAAAACATTACCAGCATGGTTAATTGTCCAAACAGCGTGTACATCCCCATCAACTTTCCTGAAACGAGCAGGGCTACAATAGGCGTAGTTGCCAGCCAGGGAAGAATGAACGAGTTAAACCCTTCTGTGTAGTAAATAACCGTACTGATGAGGATAATGGCAGATGTGAAAAAAAGAAATGCGATTTTAATCTGCGAAACTGCATTTCTGAAAAGAGTGAGGCAAATCAGTGAGATGATGAACAAAGGCACCTGTGATAGCAGACCTCCACTGAAATCTATAAAGAAACTAATTGCGGAGTAGCTGAATGTAAATAGCGCAACAACAATATAAACACCAACAGCAAGCCTCGACTTCCGGAGTGTTTCATCATCCCCGCGATATTCATCAGGAATAAAATAATCGATTAGCTTTGCAAACATAGTTACAGAATAAAATCGCTTACTTTATTAAGTTTATTGTGTAGCTCCAGCCGGGTTTAAATTGGTATCCCGGTAAATAAATAAACCTACATTGTTTTATACTGAAAGAGTAATAATAAATCGGGTACCCGTTTCAACAGTTTCTATTGCAAGCTTACCACCGTGTGCTTTAATAATGTCATTTGTGATGGATAATCCAAGCCCTGTTCCCTGAGTTCCTTTCTTTGTGGTAAAAAATGGCTGAAGTATTTTTTCTTTGATCTCGTGAGGAATGCCGGGGCCGTTATCCTCGATTTCCAGGATAATCTCTGAACTCTCCCTTTGAGTTCGAATTACAAGCTTTGGCTTATACTCTTCAATATTCAGTTTTTCTCTCATCGCATCAAACGCATTATTGCAAATATTCAATATTACGCGCGAAAAATCCTCAGCAACAAGCGGCACTTCGCCAACCTGATCATCCAATTCCAATTGGATGTCAACATTAATTGGGTCATTCCCTGCACGCATACCATGAAAAGCTAATTTTACATACTCATTAATAAGATGATTAAGAGGAGTTGGATCCATAGATCCGTCTCCGCCGCGGGAATGCTGAAGCATTGACATAACTATACCATTAGCCCGCGATCCGTGCTCATGGATTTTACGGAGGTTAGCTTCAATGTCATCGAGGATTTCGAGGATGAGATTGGAATCGGGGCTCGATCCAACCTCTTCCCGCACCTCATCAACCATTTCAATACTCACCTCAGAAAAATTATTCATAAAGTTCAGCGGATTTTTTATCTCATGGGCAATTCCGGCAGTTAACTGCCCAAGGCTTGCCAGCTTTTCCTGCTGCACGAGTTGTTCCTGTGTGCTTTTTATTTTTTCGATCGCTTCTTGCAGGTCTTCATTTTTATCTGTCAGCAGGCTCATGGCATTCATCCGGCCATTCTCAAAGACTATAGCCACTGCATAGAAAATTAGTATCAGTCCGGAATATGTCGACAAAACATAACTTACAGCCGGCTCAGTAAGAGATCCGGCAGGCTGAGGAACTCCGGTTATTTCAAGCAGATAAAAAACTGACAGCATTGCTAACTGACCGGTAAGTGTATAGATACCCATCTTCTTTCCGGATACGAGCAGGGCTACAATAGGTGTGGTAGCCAGCCATGGAATAATAAAAGAGTTGAAGCCTCCCGTATAGTAGATGGCAGTGGAAATAGAGAGTATGGCCGATGTAAAAAAGATGAACGCAACTACTTTCTCAGAAATGCCTTTTTTAAACATCAGCAGGCAGAGAATTGAGATAAACATAAGCGGTGCCTGCGACAAAAGCCCACCCTCAAAACTGATAACAATATTGATTACCGAATAACTGAAGGAAAACAGTGTTACAATTATGTATACACCTACGGCGAGCCTCGATTTTCTGAGCGTTTCTTTGTCATCGCTGTAAAAATCAGGAATAAAGAAATCGATTAGTTTAGTAAACATTACACGGCAGCCTTAAAATGTTAGAGGCATATTCTAAATACCATCTAAAATAATATTTATGAGTTATCCTTAAATCGATTTTTATAATAATTATAAAGTATAATTTAACCAATAATATTATAAGCAATATAGTAGGCCACCCATATCCACAATCCCTGTATCAAGCCAAATCCGGCAGCCAGTATATATTTTTTATGGGATTGAAGTGTGAAAAACAGTGGAAGCACCATACAAATCAGGCCTTCCGCCATTATAATGTAGTAAGGTGTATTGAATATCATCGGGGTACCCTCATAATACCACCAACCCGCACCAAATGCCCAGTGTTCAAAAAGCGGAATGAAAAGCAAACCCAGGCACATTGTTGCCAACATGCTAAACCATAATGGTTTATGCCCTGAAATAAGCCACCCGAGATAACCCACTTGAATTAGTACCACAGCCCAGGCAAATGGCATGTAGAGTGGCGAACAGGCAATCATAGGCTCATTTACCGGATAGATAAGTGTACCTGTTGACTGAACCAGCCAGCAATCGGCCAATAACTCAACAATTCCCGCGATAAGACCAAAAAGAAGCAGTCGATAGAGAAACGTATCTTTTTTCCAGAATGCAAATGTTGCAATAACAAGATACATTCCAATTGCCAGCGAAAATGCAGAAAACCACCCCGCTTCCGTATAGCTGCTTAATGCAGCAATTGTGAGAGTGAGTATAATAGTTCCGAAAATGAATGCCGCTTCCTGCGTATTACCTTTGTAGGTTCCGGGTGTATCAATGGCTGATTGCATATTAACAGACCAAGCGTTGTGTGTTCTAAGTTATGTTTTGGCTAACGTTTTCTATTAAATATCCCGACTACTTTTGCAAACAAATGTGTAACAGAGAGCAATAGTTTGGAGAACAGACCATGCTCATGATGCCAGGGAAGGCCTTTTTCATAACGTTTTTTGTCTGCCCATCTTAGTGGCGAAAGAATAAGCGGTTCATGTAAATCCCAAATTTCACACATTTTTTTGTTTGAACCGGACGCCTGAATAATTGCATTTACAGCTTTGCGGGCAGCTTCATTTGCACCCTCCATCGTTGCGAGATCGGTATTGGTTTTTACGTAATCAGATGCAAGAAAGAGGTTGGGAATATTTGTGTATGGCTCCGGCCGAAGTGACCAGGTATTCACACGATTTACCAGCAGCGGCTCCCTGTTGCGGGAGTACGATGCATTCCCGGGAGTTTCCGGTTCAGGAAATGGTTTTTCATCAATTTCAATATCACTGTCTAAGAACCAGTCCATCACCATCTCTTCTTTCAATGGAACAGTGGCGCCGGTATTCAGACTTTTTTTGAGCTGTATCCAAACTTCATCAAAAATCTCCTGTTTTGTGCAATTACATGCGGCTTTTCCATTCGTTCCTTCAGTGAACCAATCAGATATGTCAACTGAAATAATACCTTTTACTGTACCATCACCATATTTCTCTAAATTCACATCCGGCCAAAACTGAGGCTGTGAGATGCAGGTAATTGCCCATTCTGAATCGGAACAGATTACATGCCCGCGGCTTATTTTTACATCCTCGTTCAGATAAACCTGTAAACCGTTCATCCAGCTTACAGATGGTGCAAGTTTTTTAATGGTTGCCAGTGTTCCATCTGTTTTCAGAAGTTCATTATTGATGAGCGGTGCCATTCTTTCAACAGGAACAGCAAATATGTAATAATCACCCGTTACTTTAATGGAATCACCATCTTTATTAACGGTAACATAATCGATTTCGCGATTATCCAATTTTATCTCTTCTACGGTAGAGCTGAAGTGATACTTCACACCTAGTTTTTCTGTGAGATAGGTATACCATGGAGTAAGCCATGCATCGTTTGTTGGTGCATTTAGCACACGGTCTACATCTACAAAGGGATTTATCGTATTGTAAATGAGCTGTAAAAAAATATCTCCGCCTGTTTTGGTACTTGCAGTTTTTGCTTTCGCAGCCACAAGAGTTCGCGTTAACCCCTCAACAAGCAACGTTTGATACGCTTTGCTGAACCGATCAGCCTGGAGATATTCCCACCATCCAAGCCCCTCATACTCATTGATCCGGCGTTCTTTGCAGCTTGTCATCAATTGCCAAACCCGCTGACCAAAAAATATCTCTTCTTCCCTGGTTAGTCCAAGATCTGACCCAAAAAGATTCTTCACCAGAAATTCAGCTTCAGCTATATTCTTTGGAAAATGTGCGAGTGTTCGGAAAGGTTTTTTATCATACCTGCCAAGCGTAATTGTTTCTGTTGGCACCAGATTGTCGAAGGCTGTTTTTTTCCCATCAACAGGTATTCGTTTCATGGTATCCGTTACATGCTTGTAAAATCCGGGGAAAAACCTGAAGCCATGTTCTCCCGGAAGTGGTTTTCGCCCATCTGTACCTGTTCCCGGTACATCTACACTCCTTGCTTTTCCACCGCAGTAGTGTTCTTTGTGTTCATACACTTCAACAGAAAACCCCCTTTCACTTAATTCATGAGCAGCACTCATGCCGGCTACACCACCACCTAATACAACTACCTTTTTCATTTGAGACACGATTTTATTGAGCTTACAACTTCCTATCTGTCTTTTATTTAGAGAAGCAGAAAGTACTATTTGCGATAATATAACTTTTAAAGTGCAGTTTTCCTGTTATTTATAGGGAAAGTGTGTTACATCTATTTTATGCGGAGAATCTGTTTCTTTTTGCTTAAATGAGCATAAGAAATTGGCACAAAAATATTGCAACAGACAAGATAAGAGCGGTTTTAAGTGTGTCTGTCCGGTGGTTTTTATCTAAGTGATAAAATCAGGAATGGTACGATTAGCAGTCCATTAATAAATCATGGATTGTAAACGGGGATCACAGGAATGGATAAGCTGATCGTACTTTGTGATGTAGTGAATATCCCGGGTGATTTCCCATTCATCATATACAAATTGATTCGACTCTAACATTTCAATAAATCGAAATGATTCTTCCGCCGTCATTGGTTCGAAAAAATTTTTTGTTGTATTCAAATTGCCGTTCTCCATCGAGATTAAATGAGTTTAATGCATCTAAAATTTTCCATTTAAACTAAATGCATTCAATTTGTTCCGTCTGTTGATGAAATTTACAGCTTTTCTAAGCTAACTTGAATTCCATTAAATCATTCTAACAGCAATTCTTTTATCTATTAAATATTCATAAGAATTGTCAATTACACATCATTCTAACATTAAGTGAACCATCTGAAATTAATGAGTTTACATATAGCATCAGATTTTCAATCTTTTAATAATTCGATATAAATCAAAGATCATAAATCTCAAAAAGATGGGGTATTACTGCTTTCCACCCATATTTATCTTTAAGTTTCAGCCTTAAAGAATCCAGTGAATGGGGTTCTCCGTGCACCAAAAATATCTGATCAGGACTTTTTTTTAACCCTGACACCCAGTCAATCAGTTCGTTCTGATCAGCGTGACCGGACAATCCCTGTAGAATTTCCACCCGTGCTTTTACAGGATAATATTTTCCAAAGAATTTAATCTCAGTGGCTCCTTCCATGAGGCTTCTGCCACGTGTTCCTTCTGCCTGATATCCGGCAAGAAGAACAGTCGTTTCCGGTTTTGAAATATATATTTGAAGATAGCTGAGCACACGTCCCCCTGTAACCATACCACTGCCGGCAATTACAATTTTAGGCTTTGGATCGTCTATAATTTCCCACGTCTCTTTGAAGGATTCAACCATATGCACACGGCTGCACATCTCCTCACACTCCTTTTCACTGAGCTTGTGCCAGTCATGATGTTTTCGAAAAATCTCCAGGATATTTGCACCCATCGGTGTATCCAGAATTACAGGAAGATTTTTTGGAAGAGATCCAGACTTATGAAGCTGCCACAGCATGTACATTACTAACTGAGCTCTCTCAACTGCAAAGCTTGGGATAATCAGCGTACCATTCTTTTGGATTGTTTCATCGATCACTTTTTTTAGTTTCTCAATTGCATGTTCAGATGTGTGGGTGCGATCTCCATATGTGCTCTCAAGAAACAGAACATCTGCTTTTTCAGGTTTTTCAGGATGTCTCAATATCGGGTCGTTTTTCCGGCCAATATCACCTGAGAACAGAATACGCTTTCCGGCATAATCGATTTCAATAAACGTTGCTCCCAGGATATGCCCGCTGTATTGAAACCGCACCTTTATCCCTTTTCCGGCTTCAATCCACTCTCCATCTCCTTTCTTTCTGAACCTGGTTACCGTTTTATCAACATCAACTGAATTGTACAGCGGTTTTGCAGGATTGTGCTTTGTGAATTTTTCCTTATTGGCTCTTTCTGCGTCTTCTTCTTGAATTTTTGCACTATCTCTAAGTATCACTTCGGCAATGTTCAGTGTGGGTTCAGTTCCCCAAATCTCTCCGGAAAAACCCATTTTTATCAGTCTCGGCAAAAATCCACAGTGATCAAGGTGGCCGTGTGTGAGTAGTATCAGATCTATACCGGATGCCAGAACAGGCAATTGCTGCCAATTTAACTCTCGAAGCTCCTTCACTCCCTGAAACATTCCGCAATCAACCAATATATTCTTGTGTTCCAGTTCAAGCAGATACTTTGAACCTGTTACCGTACCTGCCGCGCCTAAAAAGTGAACTTTCATTTTCTTCATAGTTTATAGCTGTTGCTATTGCATACCTCATTTGCCTCTTTTGCTATTCTGTTTATTCTGCGTTCATCGATTCCGGCTTCATTTAGTACTCTTTTATTCCGGCAAATCTGTTTACAGAAAATCACTTTACTGTCCAGAAGTTTTTCTTTATCACCATCTGTAAGAGTGGATAAACAGGTAACAGGGTGCAAACCAAGCCTGCCAATTAAATCTCTTATTCCATTATTTTCAGGATAGTCCCAGCTAAGCAGTTCCAAACCCACACATTCAGCATACGTTTCCGCATCCGATGTAAAGCGGGTATTTGTAACTACCATACCTTTATGAATTTTATTTTCATGGCCGGGAAGACTGGTCCAGTTTCTTTTTATATCGAGAAACCTGGACTGTATGTACAGGGGTACTTGTATATTACAACGGTTCTCCTTTTTATTATGAAATTTACATTCTACAAGCAGGTATTCATTCTCCTTTTGAGCAATCACGTCTATTTCATGCTGAACACAATCCCCTTTCACCGATACACCAACCTCTGTACTATAACCAAAACCGGCAAGCAGTTCGCCTACAAATTGTTCGAATGGAAATCCGGTGGGGCCCAGCTCGAATATGGCCTCTTTAAGTTTATACCGCCCGGCAGCACGCTGCGATTCGGCCCTAAGCAGGCGAAAAGCCTCCCGATAAATTTTCTGCGTACTGATCTCTTCAACCAGTTTATCACGAATCGAATGTGCGATGGAGTTAATGACAGTCTCTGATGCTCCGGCATTCTTCAAAGATCGTCTGAGTTTCGTTTCATCAAACGGTTCCAGTTCACCGGATGCTTTGGTTACATGAACATTCGTCATATTCTGATGGGTAGGTTCCTGAGTGTTTCATAGTAATATACAGTAATCAATGAACGATTGAATCTTCAAACACAGAAAGTATCTATCCCATTTTTGCCAACTATCAACTGATTATTGGCTTACATAGCGTACCTGTAACTCCTCATCCAGTTCAATCACTGCCATACCGATACCAACATCTGTTTCCTGATCCGGCAGAACATATCGCAGATCGCGGATGATCACTTTCCATCCATCATCCAACTTCCGTACTTCATAGGATGGGTAACGCATCCAGTTGCGAAAACCGCGAATATCGGGAGAGTTAAGGGCTGCCTCCACGATTGAATCAGGCTCTTCGATAGAAATCGGATCACCGCTGAGCTCAAAACTATCAGGGCGCATCCAGTTTATTCTGAAACGGTAGTAGTGCGTATCCGAAACGGCGATGCCGGTACGAAGAAATATTCGGGCAGGAAGCGGATTGGCCATCACCTGATAAATTTCGACACCCCTTTCATTAAGCAGGGCATGAGCTTGTGATGCCGTAAGTTTAGCCCCTGTTATCATAAACCCTATATAAAACAAGAGAAGTGCCAGAAGTGTGATTGCAATGGGCTTTGTGGCGCCGCGATACCGGCCCGACCACCGGACTATGACAATTGCAGAGAGGCCAATCAGCCAGATCACTTTCAGTGCAAATGGAACCACGTCAGCGGTGGTAATCAGGGCCGTAACAGCAACACCAAGCACAATCCATCCGCTGATTCCTAACCAGGATTTCGACCTTGCCAGTACCACACCAGCTCCGGCAAGCAGCCAGAACCACGGATCTATGATAAATAGGGTGTCACCATAGAACCAGGTATCGTTAAAAGGCATAAGCAGACGGATACCATAGGTATTCAGCCAATCCAAAAAAGGATGACTCCACACACCAAGAAAGGCGATGCCCAAAAGAAATAAGGGGCGCATTGGTGGCCCCTGTCGTATGCGATTCTTTCGCCGCATTCGCTTCTCGATTAAACGGTCAACTCCAATCATCAAGCCGGTCAACAGAAAGGGCCAGATCATCAGTGCCAGAATTCCGTGGGTCCACCCTCTGCGAAACCACAGTGCATAATCTTCACTAATAAACATGGCTAAGGCATCAACATCAGGGATATTCGCACCGATAATCAAGGTGGCTGTTGCCAGCGCAGTTTTTCGTTTGAGGCCGGCTTCGGCCATGGTAGCGCCGAAGAGTGTATGCGCAAGTGGGTCCATGGATACAGTGATTAACGATGCTGAATGTTTGATGAACAGGAGAAGAAAGTGTACCTCTTTAATCCTGTAGAAATTTTACAAGAGCAGATCAATGATAGTAATAGAACAGGATTTATAAAAAAGTCAATTGGTTCAGTTTGTGAGCCCAACCACCCCGACAGTCGACGGGGAGACCACCAAAACGGTACTTCCGTTTTGGTATGAGGGGTGTTCAGAAACTTGATAAAGAGCTCGGTGTTTAAGTTGGTATTGAATCTCATAGAATACCCCTCCCCACGCGGCGCGCGTGGTACTCTCCGCCAGCTGGCGGAAGATTTATTCTTTCACTTCTGAAAATAATATTGCCTGATCTTTAGGTGATATGAGGAGCTACCAATACAGGTACACACCGATAACCAATACACCAATAACCAAATCCCACTAATTCTCTATTATAAACTCCCTGTAGTTATCTTTAGAAATCACCTCATAGGAGGCATTATCGTAGGTTTCAATCCATGCTTTTGGAGCCTTTGATTTTTTTGATGGGTTCCACTTAAACTCGAATCCTCGGAGCTTTCCACCACTTTCCTCAATCAGGTCGATCTCTTTTTGATCGTACGTTCGCCAGTAGTAGTAGTTCGCGGTGTGCCCGGCAAACGCGTTTCTTTTGATGCGCTCGATAAAAAGAAAATTTTCCCATAGCTGACCCACGTCATTCCGCATGTCAGGTGAGTTGAAGTTGGCAATTACCGCATTCCGAATACCCAGGTCCATGAAATAATACATATTCATTTTTGATACTTCCTTCCTGAGATTTCTGGAAAACCCCCCAAGTGAAATCAAGACAAATGATTTTTCAAGCAGGTCGAGATATCTCTGCACGGTTTTATAGTCGAGTCCGATCTGTTTGCCAAGCTCCACTGTAGAAACCTGATTGCCGACCTGAAATGCCAACAGTTTTAATAAATCCATTACAAACTGAGACCGTTTCAGCAGCTGAAACTCAAGTATATCTTTGATCAGGTATGAGTTTTTTATCTCTGTGATTCGGTTCTCCTTTTCACTCTTGCTTTTTGAAATGGCCACTTCAGGATAGGAGCCATAAACGAGCAGATCCTCTAATCGCCGCCCCGCCTCATAAGATGTACTGTTACGGGCGAATTCCTGAAATGACAGCGGGTAGAGCGTTACCACATTCTTGCGGCCTGTAAGCGGCTCTTCGGTGGTATTTGCCAGATCAAACGATGAGGAGCCGGTCACGAGTACAAATTTTTCCGGAAAATGATCTACAACTAGCTTCAGTGCTGTTCCAATATTTTCAATTTTTTGCGCCTCATCAATCACCAGCAGATCCAGATCATCTACTACGCTCTGAATAACCGGAAGCTCACATTTACCGAAATCAGCCGCAAAGGCGAGATCGTCACCCGTGAAGAATGCGTGTTTGAGAGATGTTTCAGCAAGCAGCTGTTTAACAAGAGTTGTTTTGCCAACCTGCCTTGCCCCATAAATGATCAGTACCTTTCCTTGTTGGAGGTGATTCGACAAATTTATTGATCTATGGCACATGTTTCCCATAGCTAAAATTAATCAAATCCTTCAATTCATCAAAATTGAAGTAATATAAATCCTTCAATTAATATAAATTAGAGGAATTTAAATCCTCTAATTTATTTAAAATGGATGATCGGTTATAGCGTATTCCTAATCAGGAGTGTGTTGACGGAGCGTTGATTTGGAATTGAAGCTGCCATCGATCGCCCAAACCCCGCAAACACACCCCTCGCTAACGCGGGTAAAAAGATGAGCCCTCTCCAGAGGGACTTTCTCAACCCAAACCAAAACCCATAATCCAATAATAAATTTCCATACGAAGTCCCCCCTCTTTTAGCCGCGCTTTTGCGGGAAAGGGGGTGGGTCCCTCACTCATCCATCTTCAGCAGCCGCGCATTAATAGCCACAATCACTGTACTGGCCGACATCAGGATTGCTCCGACTGCTGGACTTAAAATCACTCCCCATGTATACAACACACCTGCCGCCAGCGGAATAGCAACTACATTATAGCCTGTAGCCCAGATCAGGTTTTGAATCATTTTACTGTAGGTGGCTTTTGAGAGCTTGACCAGGTTTACTACATCTTTAGGGTTGCTTTTCACCAGTACAATATCGCCGGTTTCCACGGCTACGTCCGATCCGGCGCCGATGGCGATTCCCACATCAGCCTGTGCAAGGGCAGGTGCATCGTTTACGCCGTCGCCGATCATCGCCACCAGCTTTCCCTGCTGCTGAACCTACTTCACCTTGTCTGCTTTCTCATCCGGCAGAACTTCGGCAAACACCTGGTCGATACCCAGCTCTTTCGCGACATAATCAGCTGTTTGTTGGTTATCACCCGTCAACATCACACACTCAAGCCCCATCTCATGGAGCTGCCGGATCGCCTGTCGCGACTCCTCCCGGATCTCATCACCCAGTGCAATAGCTCCGCAGAGCTTGTCTTCAATAATCACAAATACTACTGTTTTGCCCTGTGAGGAGATCTCCTCAACTTGGTCTGCGGGGTACTCCATCTTCTGCTCTCGAACAAAGCCCGGGCTCACCACCTTCACGGCCGTTCCATTCACCACACCCTCAATCCCTTTTCCTGTGATGGAGTTGAACTCTTCAGGTTCTGGTATATCATCTCCGGCTTTCTCAAGAATTCCTTTAGCCAGCGGATGCTCGGAGTTGGTTTCAAGAGAGGCAGCAAATGTCAGAATCTCCTCGTCAGAATACTCATCATTGAAGTTGAGAATGTCGGTCACGGTAAATGTGCCGTGGGTGAGCGTTCCGGTTTTATCAAAAATGACCGCCTGCAGGTTTCTTGCCTGCTCAAATGCCACACGATTTCGAATCAGAAATCCGTTCGTCGCGGCCAGGCTTGTGGATACCGCCACTACCAGCGGAATGGCCAGCCCCAGGGCGTGCGGACAGGCAATGATCATCACCGTTACCGTTCGGTTCATCGTAAAGCTGAGCTCCTGCCCGGTAAAGAGGGACCACGCCATAAAAGTTAACGCACCGGCCGAGATCGCCACAATGGTTAGCCAGAAGGCCGCGCGATTTGCCAGATCCTGCGTTTTCGATTTACTCTCCTGAGCCTGCCGAACCAAGTTCATCACCTGCGAGAGGAACGAGTCGTCTCCTGTCTTGTTGATTTCGACCGTAAGCGAGCCTTCTCCATTCACAGATCCGCCGATCACCTCATCCTCCTTCGCCTTGCTCACCGGCTTCGACTCTCCGGTCAGCATCGCCTCATTCACGCTCGATTCACCTTTCACAACAATTCCGTCCGCCGGAATTTTTTCACCCGGTTTGATAAGGACTTTATCACCTTTTTGAAGTTCTTCAACGGGCACATCTTCGGTAGATCCATCCTCCTTCACGCGAAGCGCATTGCCCGGCAGCAGTTCTGCCAGTTTTTCGAGAGCAGCCGAAGCGCTCATCACCGATCGCATCTCCACCCAGTGACCCAGCAGCATAATGCCGACCAGCGTAGATAGCTCCCAATAGAGAAGGTGACCCTCAAACCCGAACACAACCGCCGTGCTATACACATAAGCTACGGTAATCGCCAGGGCAATCAGGGTCATCATACCCGGCTGTTTTTCCTTCAGTTCATCAATCAGCCCGGAAAGAAACGGCCATCCGCCAAAGAAGTAGACTACGGAAGAGAGGGCAGCCAGAATCCAGGTATCGCCCGTAAACCGCCAGTCCACGCCCAGGAAATCCTGGATCATCGGTGAAAGGGCGAGAATGGGAATAGTTAGCGCCAGCACCCACCAGAAGCGGAATTTAAAATCTTCCACCATCATTTTGTGATGGTCATGGTGGGAGTGATCCTTGTGATCGTGGCTACTGTGATCGTGACTCATCTCTTCTCCTTGATGATGACCGTGCTTGCCGTGATTGTGGTGTTCATGCTGATTCATGATAACCTGTGAGCTTTCTTTAGTTGTTCTATTAAACTAATGATGCTCAGTCAGATCAGCGTTATTGGAGCATCAGGATGTTGTGTAAAATTTTTGGATAGGTGGTCTCTATTTTATAAGTGTAGGATCATAACCACTCACTTACTTTTCAAAAAAGAAGGAAAGAACCTGTCCTCGCTTTTTTAAAATCAGCTTATTGTTTGGTGAAATATTCACTTTCCTTCTTTCTTTTTCGTTTTTTCTATCAGTTTGTCGAAATCGGACTCGAATACTTTATCCTGAACAGGCCTGAACTTATCATACTCCTCTTCAGCTAATTTCTTAGCCACATTAGCCGATATTTTCCCCGCATCCTGTAAAATTTCATACTCGTTGAATTCCAGGAATCCGTCCAGCCTTTCGATCCAGTCTTCCATGGTCATAGCGTTCTGCCTTTCAGCCTGCGACTCCGCATAATCCAGGTACATGGATACAATCCGATTCAGGGATTTCAGCTCTTTTTCGCTCAGGTAGTTTTTTGCGGTGGTGATATCACCTTTCAGGATCATTCCTTTCGGGGCCCGTTTCCATGTGGTTAATCCCATATTGGGTTTTTCCGCATCAGCCCGTTTTGCAATCAATTCAGCGGCGGTGTGACCGGTAATCGCCAAGTGTAATTTGTTTTGAACGGTTTTGTAGAAGGTTTGGGTGATTTCAGAACTTGGGTCGTAGTCTATACTGCATTGTGCATGATGTCTGTAATTTTTTGGTAGAAACGCCGCTCGGATGCCCGTATATCCCGGATGCGTTCCAGGAACTCATCGAAATAATCTCTGCCAAAAAGCGTTTTACCTTGCTTAAGGCGTTCATCATCAAGGGCAAATCCTTTAATTAAAAACTCCTTTAAGGTTTTGGTTGCCCATTTTCTGAAGTGATTAGCTTGTATGGAGTTGACCCGATAACCCACGGAGATAATGGCATCTAAATTGTAGAAGTGGGTGAGGTATTTTTTCCCATCTGCGGCAGTTATTCGAATTTTTCGAATAACTGAATCTTCATCCAGTTCGCCTGATTTGAAAATCTCTTTTAAGTGATAGTTGATCGTTTGTGTTTCAACTCCGAAAAGATCCGCCATTGCTTTTTGAGTAAGCCAAACGGTTTCATCTTCCAGGGCTACTTCAATTCGAACATCTCCGTCCGGGGCACTGTATAAAAGAAATCCACTATTTTGTTTTCTCCTGCCATCTCCAGTTTCTTTTTTTCAAAAAATGTATTGCCAATTTCTTGCCCATTTCAAACACGTAAAATCGGTATCATGCGATAAATTAGGTTGCTTTTTTATTGGCTTCGTTCGAAGTATAAGAAATTTAACTAATGGGATAGGTGAGAAAATAATTAATCTCCCGCATACCAAGATATAGTTGTCCAATTCTTGTCAAATAACAGTAAGTGCATTCTTCCACTTATCATCAAATCGAAGCGAACTCCACCAGCCGCATCAGCACCGTCCCTTCGCCCCGGATCATAAAACCCGTCTTCCCCGATTCCAACTGATCTGCGTGGGTGTGAACAACAGTCTGCCCGTTCCGGTAGCCATAATAATGCCCACCGCTTGCGGTAACTCGAAGGGTATACCAGCCCGTGTTGTCAATCTGCCCGGAGCCGAGCACGGTGTCCGAGCTATCGATAATTTGTCCCTGGCTAAGTTCACTGCCGCTGAGCCGCAGGTACTGGTAGGTGGATGGATCCTGATAGTGGTGAATCAGTGCGACCTCTCCCTCAAACTCTTCTGTATTGAGTTCGATGCGGCCGTCCATACTGCTCATGGCCTCGCCATACAAAATGTAGGAAGTTTCATCCGCTGCCTGAAGGTTAAGATGGTGGATGCCGTCTGATTGGCCGGCATCTGCGGTGAATTCGGTGCTGCCTTCAATGGTAAACGCTTCAGCCAGTATTTCGTCCGCACCTGCACCCACTCTCCAAATCCAGGAGCCGTCATCACGCAGTTCCGGGCCGGCCTCTTCCCTGAAGGCAGACAGATCCCGCTCCAGCGTTTCAATCTGCTGCTGAAGTCGATCGATTTCACCGATCGCTACGCCATGTTTGTACACCAGTTTGGCACCCAGTTCTCCGGTCTGCCAGAGCATCCCGGTTCCAACAAGAGCAAATATTACAAGCACGGGGAGCACAAATCCCTTTTCCAGCTGTTTCCACCAGGTCACAAACCGGATGCCAGTGAACACCAGGAAGTAGATCAGCGTATAGAGGGCCCAGTCTTCGTGTGAGGTAACCACAGGAACGGCATCACCGGTTACAGATACGGTTTCAACAGCCTCTCTGCC
>JAFIES010000002.1 GCA_020832415.1 Balneolaceae bacterium
TGTTATTTGTATCCGATCAAAATGGTATTCCAAATATCTATGAATATGATTTGGACAGCCGTTCTGTGTACCCTATTACTGATTTACAATCCGGAGTAATGCAAATATCTGTATCGAGTGATGGAACCCGCCTTGCATTTAATGCTCTGAACAGAGGCCTGCCTGATGTGTACCTGATGCGATCACCATTCAGCATGCGCAGGGATTCACCGCTTCGTCCAAATCAGTGGGCACAGGAACGTGAACGTCTCAGCCCGGGAGAACGAGTGCCTGCAGTTCGCTACGCTCAGGAGATGATTGCAGCGCGGCAGCAAGGCAACTTAATTTCATCAAGGCTCCTTGTACCACCTGTTGTAGAAGATGAGGAAGAAACTGAAACAATAGAACGAAGGGAGCAGGATTCAGGAAGAATCGATTTCAGAAACTATCAGTTCGGTGAATCTGTGATTCGTGATACAACAATAACCCTTCGCGATGATCCCCGAAATTTTGAACCGGAAGGTAACTTAACTGAAGATGGTTACTACCAGCCAAAAGAGTACAGGCTGCAGTTTTCTCCGGATTTCAGCTACGCCGCTGGTCAACTGAGCACCTACTATGGCACATCTGCTTTTGCATTTGTTACATTAACAGATCTGTTTGGTGATCATCAGGTATCCTTCGGCTCTAACCTGGTTTTCGACCTCAGAAACAGTGATTACACATTCCAGTACGGATACCTGAGAAACCGAACCAACTTTTTTGCTTCATTCTTCCATCAGGCAAGAAACTATCAAACCTTCTTTGGTGAGCTTTTGCGATTCAGAACATTTGGCGGTACTATCGATTTTCAGTATCCACTGAACCGCTATCAGCGATTTGATTATGGTATATCAGCTATTGGTGTAGCCAGAGATTTCAGCACCGTTCAAGGTCTGGGCGGCAGAAATGTAAGCAATGAAAATGCGTGGTTCCTCTATCCGCAGGTTACATTCACAGGTGATTATACTGTTCCGGGATTCATCACTCCGCGAGGTGGTAACCGTTACTCCATCCGTCTGGCTGCGAGTCCGCCTGTGGGTTCAGAGACACCTCAATTTGCAACTCTGCTTGGTGATTATCGTCAGTATGTTGATTTGGGAGCCGGCTACTCGCTCGCACTGCGGGGATCCGGGGCTGTTTCATACGGACGTGATTCGCAAACATTTTTTATGGGTGGTATGCTTGGCTGGATAAATCAGCGATGGTCGGATGCAGAAATTCCATTTGAACGCCTGGCTGATACATTTTTCACATTGCCGGCAACACCGCTTCGCGGGCATGAATTCAATACCATTTTTGGTGATAAGTTCTCTTTGATTAATGCAGAATTCAGATTCCCGCTCTTTGCGGCCATTTTACCGGGACCGGTACCCATCCTGCCATTATACAATATAACCGGTGTAGCCTTTGTTGATGTTGGAGCTGCATGGGGTTTTGACATCCCATATTCACGCTTCATCGATTCTCAAACCGGCGAGCCAATAGTCTATTTTGAGAACCCTGCACGGCTTGACTGGAAAGTGGGTACGAAGCAACAAGGATTTATTAACCCAAACACGGGCCTGTTGCGCGACGGGCCTCCCGTTGATGGTGATATTCCAACCAGCTTTGTTGATGGAGACATTCTCATCGGGGCTGGATTTGGCCTTCGCACCATACTTCTTGGTTTACCATTCCGATATGATGTTGGCTGGCCTTACGGACGTGGGGGTTTCCAGGGCAGCCCAATCCACTACTTCTCGATTGGGATAGATTTCTAAGATTTCCTCAAACGGTTTACAAGGGGTGCTGAACTATCTCAGCATCCCTTTTTTTATCTCAAAACTGAATGAAAAAATCTGTTTTCTGATGAACATACTGTAACCATTCCACAGTCAACGTTCGGGATTCAGAATCATATTCCCACATATTTTCGCCAGTACCCCGTTCGATCATCTCTTCCTCCGCTGTAATAAATTCAGGTTCATCAATATGTCTGAAAAGCAGTGTTAAATCTTTCACATCGGTCTGCTTCTCAAGATGCCTGAACTTTCTGCCAATCGTGAAGGTGGCATAATCATCGTGTTCAAAGTATCGAAATGCTGTTGTTGTAAAACCACCATGTAAATAGGCATTTGTGAGACCATCATCTTCATAAAGCCGGAACGTACCCGTTCCGCCTGCGTAGATTTCAATGGTAAGCTCATCAAATATTCCGGATTGAACTTTTTGATTTGTTTGATACGGAATAATCGATCCCGCTTTTACGAATACGGGCAGGTCGTTCAAGCCGCTTTCAAAGAACCAGCTTTGTCCTCCCTCAAATTCACTGCCATCATCATATCGATACCATAGTCCATCAGGCAGATATACCGTTCTCTCCTGCATACCCTCCTCATAGATCGGAGCAACCAATAACGCATTTCCCAATCTGAATTGCATCGGATGCTGTGAAAACCCTCGTAAGGGCTTCACTCCGGTTGCCCTTATTAAATGGGCAAGGCTATAGATGTACGGATATAGTTGGTGCCGGAGTTCAATCAGCCCGGTAATCTGCTGAAATGTTTCATCCGAAATATGTTCTCTGATAGATTCAGGATGATCAACCGGCAGGTACATCACGGTGTGAAAAGTTGAAAATTGAAGCCATCTCAGCAACTGCTCCTCAGAAAAATGATCGGAATAGGGATTGAAGATCTCTTCAGCAGCGCCGATTAAAAATGGAATCTCATAAGTTGATCTCCTTGGATTGGCAACCATCTCAATCTGTTCACGAAAATCTGCTCTCTCTTGCAGCTTCCACCTGGTTGGAAATCGTTTAAATTCCGGATTTTGCAAATATCGGGGTGGCGTAAACATTAATCCTCTGTCATTTTCAAACATGTTGGTGAACAGGCTTTCCATCTGCATCGGGTTTTGCAAAAATTCATCCATATCAGCTATCTCTGCAGTTTTGATGTTCACTTCTAAACACCCGCTATTCGCAACAGAAGATGAGACGTTTGCAGTATAGACAGCATCATAATCATCAGGCAATGATGCACAAAAGGGTTTAAATAGCCAGCCCGGTGGAAGTGCAACCCTTTGATCTCTTTTTGAAAGAACAGGATCAACACCCGGGCTGATGGTCTCCGGGTAACCAAACCCAACAGGGGGATTTTGGTTGCCGAGAGTAAGGTGTAATTTATCAATTACAAAACCTTCAGTACCACCCGATTTAAACTGAACGCGGTAGTGCCCGGGAGTATCAAAATAGATTTGAATCAAATCGCCTGATTCGAGATCACGATTTTTCCAGGTAAGCTTTTTCGTTTGCTCAATACCCAGGCGGTATCTATCCAGCAAAAAACCTTCCTCATCCATTACACTCACAGAGATTGATTTTTCAGGAACTTGATCATTCTCGGCGGCTGAAAGAACCCAGACTGTGTACATGCCCGGCTGGCGAACGTAAAAAGGAAATGTGAGCGTGCCGGCAGACTGATTTGATTCTCCGGAAATTTTGGATACTGATGTTTGAAATGTTGTATCAATCCAACCATCAACAGAACCGAGAGATGTGGCTTCTATAGAAACTATACCGTCTACCTCATAGAATGGCGAGTCCGGAAGCCGGGTGCAAGCAGCGAGCAGAATAGCAAAAAATAAGGCGCAGATACGAAGTTTATTCATGGGATAAAATTACAGCTCAAGAAACAGTATTAAGATACTGAATTCTTAGAGCTGTAAAAGAACAACGCCAACGTAGTTTTTGGGATATTAAATAAACTATTTAGCTGTTTGCTTCATTTACAGCTTTCTTAAAATCCTTAGAAATTTTCAGCATTGGCACATACTGTTCGGGGACGATTACTTCTTCGTTTGTTTTTGGGTTTCTGGCAACACGCTGAGCTCGTTTCACAACTTTAAAACTTCCAAAGCCCCTGAGCTCGATGGTTTCGCCTCGTTTCATTGCATCGATTACTGTATCCAAAAAACCCTTTACAACCGCTTCTGTCTCAACTTTAGTGAGGCCGGTGGATGATGAGATGATGTCTACTATGTCAGCTTTTGTCATAATGTTAACTATTTGCTACTGTTAGCTTTTTAGTGTTGAAATAATATTGCAACCATTTGCAATACATTAGTTTGAAAGTAAAAGTACATGTTAATCGTTCACTGAATCCCAAATTTTATACAAAAATTTAGCTAAATGTTTTATACATTCGTAGCTGCTGTAAACTTGAAAGACTTAAAGTTATTTATGGAAACGTTTGAACGTATCATCTTCACTCTCGAAAACCTTGTATGGAGCTTCCCTGAAAGTATTTTCGGGTACCAGTCTTTACCACTGCTTGTTCTTGTAATTCTTGGATTTGGCATTTTTATCACGGTTCGTCTCGGGTTCATTCAAATTTTTCAATTTAAAGAAGCGTTCAAAGTACTTTCAGGAAAGTACGATGATCCGAAAGATGTTGGGGACATCAACCACTTTCAGGCTCTCAGCACGGCACTCTCAGCAACGGTGGGTGTAGGTAATATTGCCGGTGTTGCACTTGCCATCCACGTTGGCGGCCCCGGTGCACTTTTCTGGATGTGGGTAACTGCCGTTTTTGGGATGGCAATTAAATTTACAGAGTGTACTCTGGGTGCACATTACAGAACAGAAAACAAAGATGGTACCGTATCCGGCGGACCTATGTATTATATCGAAAAAGGATTGGGAGCCAATTGGAAATGGCTCGCAATCTTATTTGCAATTTCCGGCTCCATCTGTGCACTTCTTACCGGAAATGCCATACAGGCAAACACACTCGCCGATGTAATGAACTCTGAATTCAACATACCTCTTTATATTACAGGCCTGATTACCGCAAGTCTTGTTGCCGCTGTAATTTTGGGTGGTATTAAAAGAATAGGTGCTGTAACTGCGCGCCTTGTACCGTTTATGGCAATACTTTATGTATTGGGTGGTCTTATTATACTCTTGATCCACTACGATCAGGTAATACCAGGCTTTGTAACCATTATTTCAAATGCTTTTAACCCGCAAGCCGGTGTACTTGGGGTTGGCTCAGGGGCGCTGATTTTCACACTCAGTTATGGTGTGCAAAGAGGTCTGTTCTCGAATGAAGCAGGGCAGGGATCATCGCCAATTGCAATGGCTGCCACAAAAACAAAAGAACCTGTACACGCCGGTCTGGTCGGCCTTATCGGCCCTTTTATTGACACACTGGTAGTTTGTACCATTACCGGTCTTGTGATTGTAGTAACCGGTGCCTGGGACAGTTATCACAAAACTACGGTAAACCCTGCCGGACCAAATATTGCGTATGTGATGGATAACCCCATGGAAACTCAGATACAGTTCGAAAATGGCATTCCCTTGAATGGCCAGATGATGCGATACAACATCCCGGTAGATACCATGTTTGTTGATACCGATTATTCCATTCCTTTCAGCGGATCCATCGATCTTACCGCGGCTCCAACAGCCATTTCAGATGATGGCACAACACTTGGTCAGCTTTATGGGGGTGTGGTTGAAAACGTGGCAAGTTTAACAGCTGCCGCTTTCTCCATTGGGCTTGCACCACTCATGCCGGGTGGGCAGTATCTTGTAACCATTGCTGTGTTCTTCTTCGTGATCTCCACCTCCATCAGCTGGAGTTACTATGGTGAGAGGTCCATCCACTACCTGCTTGGCCCGCGATCCATTTTTACTTACAGAATGGTATTTGTTGCCATGCACTTTTTGGGAGCTATCGTTTCTGTAAGTGTGGTATGGTCGTTCGGGGATGTAATGCTCGGAATTATGGCACTTACAAACATTATCGGTTTGATTGCACTCTCAGCAATTATATATAAGATTACACAGACCTATCTAAATAAACAGAAAGGAAAAGGTTCATAAACGGAGCCTCAATGCAACAAAATCAAATAACGGTCATTGAACATCCAATCATTGCGCGGGATTTATCCATTCTGCGCAATGTGAACACCCGTACAGCTGAATTCAGATCGGCACTCGAGCGTATTGCCACAATTCTTGCATACTCTGCGCTGAAAGATCTGCCACTGCTCGAAAAAGAAATTCAGACTCCAATCACCACGGCAAAAGGGTACGATATTGATACTGAAATTATTGTGGTACCTATACTTCGTGCCGGTTTAAGCCTCACAGGTGCAATCATCAATTTTGTGCCCGATGCAAAAGTAGGCCATTTGGGTATGTATAGAGACGAAACCACACACGAACCCGTTGACTACTATTCGAACCTTCCGGATAATCTGGAAAACTCACTCGTACTGCTGGTCGATCCAATGCTTGCAACCGGCGGCAGTGCAGATGATGCCATAGGGTTTCTGAAAAAACAAGGTGCTAAACATATTCGATTTATATCCTTAATTTCAGCACCGGAAGGCTTAGAGCGAATTCAAAAAAAATATCCGGATGTTTCGATCATTACAGCAGCGGTTGATGAAAAACTTAACAGTGATGCATTCATTGTTCCGGGCCTCGGAGATGCGGGAGA
This sequence comes from Balneolaceae bacterium, assembly GCA_020832415.1. Taxonomy (GTDB): domain Bacteria; phylum Bacteroidota; class Rhodothermia; order Balneolales; family Balneolaceae; genus Rhodohalobacter. The sequence continues at coordinate 6,516 of JAFIES010000002.1, forward strand.
CCGATATTTTGGTACGGATTAAACTCCTTCCTTTCATTCTTCTGTTCACACCTCTGTTTATCTCCTGCACTGAACTTTCCGAGTACGACTCAAGCCAGGTTCGCTCTTCACTAAATGATTCTCTCATTGTAACCACCGAAAGCTGGGATGTAGAGATGATACTCATGCAAGATGGCAAAAACAGGCTGCTCATTGAAGGTTCCTACGCCATCAATTATCAAGCATCAGGCAGAAAACAAACCGAAATTGAGGGGCCTGTCTATGTACAAATTTACGATACTTTAGGTGCCGTTGAGACCGAAGCGTGGAGCAAAAGGGCCATTTATCTCGAAGAACGAGCTGAGTTCGAGCTCTTTGATTCCGTAAGGGTTGAAACAATCACCGGAAACCGTCTCTATTCAGAATACCTGAAATGGACTCAGGATTCCGACCGAATTACTTCACCCTATTTTGTTACCATCATCACAGCTACCGATAGCATCTCCGGAAGTGGTTTTGATGGCACCACCGATCTTGAAGATTATGTGATTGAAAGGCCAAGCGGCAGAATGATGGTGGATTGATCATGAAAAAATCCTTTTTGATTGCTTCACTCTTTTTGATTTCCACTTTGATATTATCAATCCCGGAAGATCTCCATTCACAAAGCAGAGTAAATATAATTCAGGCCGATCGTGCCGTTGGCGGTATAATAGATGGTCAGAATGTTCGTAAAATTCTTGGCAATGTTATTCTGCAGACAGACAAAATGCTGATGGAAACCGACAGTGTCTACCAATTTGTAGACAGAAATCTGCTGATGTCGTTTAATAATCAGATCGAAACTGAAAATGAAATGATCTGGGCTGACACACTGCTCCACAATACCCGCACAGACTTCAGCCGGTTGCGTGGCCGGGTGATCATCCAGTCTGAGCAGAACATCGTTTTCAGCGATTCGATTGATGTAGACCAGCAGCTGGATCTTGCCATTTTTAATGTACCTGTGCGGTTTGAGGATGAGCGCGGAACCCTGATTGCTGAGAGCGGGCTCTACTATCAGGCTGTGGATAGTGCCGTATTTCGGGGCAATGTGCAGCTCGCAGACAGCACGCAGTATCTCGAAGCCGATTCGCTTTTCATGAACCGTTCTGCAGACCTTTATGAACTTTTTGGGCGGGTCTATGCTGATGATTTTGAAGATAATGTCCGCTTTGCGGGAGATTATCTGTATGCCGATTCACTAGGCTACCGCCTGCTAACCGGTGATGCCTGGCTGATGGAAGTGAACGAAGCAGAAACAGATACCACACATCTGTTTGCCGAAATCATTGAGCTTTTAGAGACTGATACAACCTCCTACATGGATGCTTTTGAAAATGTGAGAATCTGGTCGCCCAAATTTGCAGCCGTTGCAGACACGGCAAACTATCGGGATGATCTGGACCAATTCATCCTTCGGTCGAACCCCGTTTTGTGGCAAAAAAAGATGCAACTTACCGGTCCATACATCGAAGCTCAGCTGGAAAATGATGAGATAAAATTTCTCCGATCCTTTACCCAGCCTATCGTAGTAATGGAGGACTCCACCACAGGCCGTCTTCATCAGATGACCGGAGACACATTGCATGCGTATTTTGATGATGGTAATATCGAACGAATACGCGTTTTTGATAACAATGAGAGTATTTTCCATAACAAAGACGAAAACGATGAACCGGATGGATTGATCGAAATGATTTCGGCGGGATCACTCATTATGTACTTTACAGATGGTGATATCGATTCTCTTGTGGCTAAACGAAATATTGATGGTTCTTTTTTACCGGAAGAACCACGAAATATTGAACGGCGACTTGATAACTTTCAGTGGAGTCCTGAATTGAAGCCTGAAAAACCGGAACTTCGAACTCCGAGACTGCCGGCTATACCGGAAGATCGCCCGTTTGAAATGCCACCCCGATATCTCAGATACCTGCAATCCATTATAGTTGAAGGAAATTAGTTACTTTTGACACCATATAAATCTCATCATCTTGAGCAGTTGAACGAAACCAATATAAGATTGATAGAAGAAGGATTTTAAATCATGCCAAACACCAGATCTGCCTACATCATCGATGCCGTTCGAACACCAATCGGAAATTTTCGTGGCGCCCTCTCTCCTGTTCGTACCGACGATTTAGCGGCTCACGTGATTAAAGAGCTCATGCAGCGTAACAGCTCAATTGATCCCACTTTGATAGACGATGTAATTTTTGGATGTGCAAATCAGGCCGGTGAAGATAACAGAAATGTTGCCCGAATGGCTCTTCTTCTGGCCGGACTGCCCCATACCGTTCCCGGTGAAACTGTAAACCGGCTTTGTGCTTCAAGTATGTCGGCTGCAATCCATGCAAACAGAGCCATTAAGGCCGGTGATGGCGAGCTCTTTATCACAGGCGGAGTTGAGCATATGACGCGAGGCCCCTGGGTTGTGTCAAAATCATCAAAACCGTTTGGGAATGATGCAGAGATGCACGATTCCAGTTTTGGCTGGCGATTTATAAATCCAAAACTTGATAAGCAGTACGGAACCGATGGAATGGGTATAACCGCAGAAAATCTGGTGGATCAATATGGCATCAACCGCGAAGATCAGGATGCTTTTGCAGCGTGGTCTCAGCAAAAAGCGGGAAAAGCACAAAGTTCCGGCCGATTGGCTGAAGAGATCGTACCAGTTGAAATTCCAAGAAGAAAACAGGATCCTCTTATTTTGAGCGATGACGAATTTATCAAGCCCACAACCACTGAAGAAATTCTTTCAAAACTGAGGCCTGCATTCAAAAAAGATGGCACCGTTACTGCCGGCAATGCATCCGGGCTTAACGATGGGGCCGCTGCCATGCTAATCGCATCGGAAAATTCAGTAAAAAAACATAATCTGCAGCCGTTGGCTCGAATAGTATCATCAGGCGTGGCCGGAGTTGAACCAAGAATCATGGGAATTGGGCCTGTTTTTGCCTCAGAAATAGCCCTGAAACGTGCCGGTCTGTCACTTAATGAGATGGACATCATTGAGTTAAACGAGGCATTTTCAGCGCAGGTTCTTGCCTGTACACGTAAATTGGGCCTCGAAGATGATGATCCACGTATAAACCCGAATGGCGGAGCCATTGCGCTGGGGCATCCCCTCGGAATGAGTGGTGCACGAATTCTGCAAACCGCTGCCATTGAACTCCAAAAGCAGAACAAAAAATATGCCCTTGTAACCATGTGTATTGGTGTTGGGCAGGGTTATGCGGTTATCTTAGAAAGAACCAAATGATTTACGAATTCAACGGATATAAACCAGTGATTGATGATTCCGCATTTATTCATCCGCTGGCTGCTGTTACCGGAAATGTGATTATTGGCAAGGATGTTTATATCGGCCCCGGGGCAGCAATCCGAGGAGATTGGGGGAAAATTGTGATCAAAGACGGATGCAATGTTCAGGAGAACTGTACCATTCATATGTTCCCGGGAATAACCATTACCCTCCATGAAGCCGCACATATTGGGCACGGAGCTATTATTCACGGAGCAACAGTAGGCAAAAACTGCCTCATTGGTATGAATGCCGTAATAATGGATCGGGTAGTTATTGGTGATGAGTCCATCATAGGTGCGCTTGCATTCGTACCCGAAGGTATGCAAATTCCGAACCGAAAAGTTGTGGTTGGGAATCCCGCTAAAATTGTAAAAGATGTTTCTGATGAGATGGCCGCCTGGAAATCGGAAGGAACAAAATGGTATCAGTGTCTGCCAAAAGAGATGAAAGAGACATGGAAAGAGTGTGAGCCATTGAGAAAGATTCCTGATGAGAGAGCGGATCAAACCGGTGAGTATAAAACCTGGGGAGAGAGAAAGAAGTGAAGTCAGGAGGCATGGAATTATTTTTTTGTAAGGAAATTCTCAAAATGTGTTCATACAATAAATAATAATAACCACATTGATATTGTATGAAAAAGCCATCTAAGACATTCCAAGAATTAATCGTTTGGAGAAAAGCACATCAGTTCGTTCTAAACGTATATTCTTTAACTTCAAACTTTCCAAAACACGAAATTTATGGCCTTACTTCCCAATTTCGAAGAGCCTCAATTTCTATTGCCGCAAATATTGCTGAGGGTTATAAAAAGCAGGGTACTGCCGATAAAGCAAGATATTTAAATATTGCTCACGGTTCACTTGAAGAGTGTCGCTACTACATCATCCTGACAAAAGATTTAGAATATGGTAATGTAGATGCCTTACATAATTCCATCGAAGAAGTGAGTAAGTTACTTTACTCTTACCGCAAAGCCATTCTAAATAACAGCTCCTGAATTCTGCATTCTGTTTCCTGTATTCTGAATCCTATTCCCTATATTTCAAATCACAAATCTAAACACATGTTGATTATTCATTATGATTCGAGTTACGTCCTACTTACAGGGAAATTGGGTTGATTCAGGGAACTACTCCGAACTGATTAGTGCAGTAACCGGAGAACCAGTAGCTGTTTTTCACGAAGCTGAGTTAGATTACGGAGCCACCTGTCGGTACGCCAAAGAGGTTGGTGGACCTGTTATCAGGAATTTGACCATCCATGAGCGTGCGTTCAAAATCAAATTTCTTGCGCAGTATCTGCTTGAGAGAAAAGAGAAGTACTATGAAATATCCACCCATACCGGGGCAACCCGTCGCGACTCCTGGATTGACATAGAGGGCGGAATACTTACAGCATTTGGTATATCGAGCCAGGCAAGGCGTAATCTCTCCGATCTCCCCTGGCATGTGGAAGGCCCGGAAGTAACCCTTTCGAGAAAGGGTACATTTACCGGTCAGCATATTTGCGTGCCACGCCGCGGAGTATCTGTTCAAATCAACGCGTTTAATTTTCCGGTTTGGGGAATGCTTGAGAAACTTGCACCGGCTTTTATTGCCGGCCTCCCTTCCATCATCAAACCATCTCCGCTCGGCTCTTATTTAGCTTTCGAGGTTTTTCGTGATATCGTTGAATCAAAAATTTTACCGGAGGGCTCTGTTCAGTTCATCGCAGCGAATGTTCCCGGAGATCTGTTTGATCATCTCACAAGCCAGGATAGTGTGGCATTTACAGGATCAGCGGCAACCGGAAGTAAACTGAAGGCTCATCCTTCAATCATAAAAAATAATGTCCACTTTAATCTTGAGGCCGACTCATTGAACTGCTCCATTCTTGGTGAGGATGTTACACCGGATATGGAAGAGTTCGATCTCTTTATTAAAGAAGTAGCCAATGAAATGACGGTGAAAACCGGCCAAAAATGTACGGCCATTCGGCGGACCATTGTACCTAAAAACTGCCTTGATGAGGTAATTGATGCATTGAAAAACCGCCTCGAAAAAAATGTAACCGGTGATCCCTCTCTTAAAGAGACCCGAATGGGCCCGCTTGCAAGTATTGAACAAGCAGATCGGTTTGAGGAGCAATTCCAAAAACTCAGTGAAATAACAGAGTCGGTTTATGCTGCTTCTAATCTGAACGGTGCATATTCAGGAGCACGCCTGCTTGTTTGCCACAAACCTGTTGAGTTGGATGAAGTCCACATAATTGAAGCTTTCGGGCCGCTTACAACCATCATGCCATACAATAGCGTTGATGAAGCCATCGAAATTGCCAATATGGCTGATGGCTCACTTGTGGGTTCTCTGTTCACCGCTGATGATACCATCGCAGCAAAAGTTGTTATGAATTGCGCCCCCTATCACGGGCGATTTATGGTGATTAACAGACATTCCGCAGCCGAATCAACCGGGCATGGTTCACCTATTGCATCACTGGTACATGGCGGGCCGGGACGCGCGGGAGCGGGCGAAGAGCTGGGTGGCTACAGGGCTGTTTTGCATAACATGCAAAGAGTGGCACTTCAAGGCTCGCCAACAACTCTTCGAAATATCACAAAACAGCATATCAAAGGTGCAGAGACGGAAGAATCAGCCATTCATCCCTTCAAAAAATATTATGAAGATATTCGAATTGGCGAAGCGCTGACAACCGGAAAACGAACCGTAACAGAAAAGGATGTTGAAGATTTTGCCGGCTTAACCGGTGATCATTTTTATGCGCATACAGATCCCGATGCAGCTGCACGATCCATTTTCGGAAAAATAGTTGCTCACGGATACTTTGTACTTTCGGCAACAGCCGGGTTGTTTGTCCATCCGGACGAAGGCCCAGTTTTGTTGAATTATGGTCTTGAAGATTTGAGATTTACAGCCCCGGTTTTTCCCGGAGATACCATTCAGGCAAAATTGATTGTAAAGCGAAAAACGCGCCGCCAGCAACGCGAAACCGACAAGCACCCCTACGGAATGGTTTGGTTTGCCGTTGAAGTGACCAACCAGGAGAATACTCTCGTGGCAGAGTACACAATTCTTACACTTGTAAAGAGAAAAGAAAAACTTGAGATCGACCGGTAATTTGTTGAAAAAAGCCTATTTTTGAGCCGCTATTATCTCTTAAATTTATTTTATGACAAATACCGCCGAGCTGATTGACCATTCAGAACAATTAGAACAATGTGTAAAGGGATTACAAAAATCTGAACAAATTGCCATTGATCTGGAGTTTGATAAAAACTTCCACCGATATGGCTTTAACCTTTGTCTTGTTCAAATTTTTGATGGTAACTCCTGCTATCTGATTGATCCACTGAGTACAAACCTGAACATTGAACTGCTCTTCCCTCTACTCGAAGACAACTCCGTGCAAAAAGTATGCTTTTCGTTCGATGAAGATTTGAGGCTGCTGCATTCTATCGGCTGTTTCCCGAAAAACCTGTACGATCTCGATATTGCATCGCGGATGCTCAATTATCCGGCAATGTCGCTAACCAACCTGGTCGAAGAAGTTCTTGATGTTGAATTGGTTTCATCATCACAAAAAAGTAATTGGTATAAAAGACCACTCACTGAAAAACAGCTTGCCTATGCCGCTGATGATGTTCTCCATCTTCTCAAGCTGAAAGAGTTGTTTGATGGAAAAATCTCCTCAGAAAAAGTTTCAGACTGGATCAATGAAGAAAATGAGTCTCTGAACAAACTGAATTACAGCAACATCAACCATAATGAAATTGTAAAAGAGAAAGACAAAAATCATTTCAGTGAATTTGAGTGGCACATCTACAAAAAACTTCTCTACTGGCGTGATGAGCTTGCGGAAAAGTACAACAAGCCTCCCTTTCAGATAGTGGACAATAACCTCATCAAAACACTTGCTAAGAATCCATCCGACAGAATCCACTGGCTGAACCGGCGCGGTGTTTATAAGAGACTAAAAACCAAAGAGGTATCCGACGAGATCATCCAATTGCTCTCGGATGCGCAGGCTGAAGCGGATGAAATGGGCCTGTCACGCGAAAAACCGGCAAAAAAACAGCTTAATTCAGAAGAGTATAAAGAGATGATGACTGAAAAAAGAAGGGTAAACCTTCTGAAGAGCACCTTCTTCAAGCCGGTAAAAGAGCGAGTAGAAGAGGTATACGGATCAGAATTTGCCAACTACATTTTAAGCAACCGCATCATTTCTGATATTATTACAGGCAGCAATGGCCAGATCAAATCGTACAAACTTGAGCTGATTGAACAGGTTGCAGATGATTTAAACCTCGACACACAGCCGCTTAAAGAGTGTATCCGCCTGAATGGGAATGGAACTTCGAAGTGATTTAAAATTCTTTAAAGATTCCCTTTTTGCATCTCATCAGCGGCATAATTTGCAGCACGTGCTGTTAATGCCATAAATGTTAATGAAGGATTTTGAATAGCCACGGAGCTGAATGCTGCGCCATCGGTCACAAATACATTCTTACAGCCGTGTACCTGGTTCCATTCATTCAATATTGACGTTTCGGGATCTTTACCCATTCTTGCACCTCCCACTTCATGGATATCCAGTCCCGGTGCCTGTCTTGTATCGGTGGTGCGAATATTTTTAGCCCCGGCAAGATCAAGCATTTCAGCGCCTTGTGTGAGAAAATCCTGCAGAAGTTTTTCGTCATTATCTGTGTAATCTACCGATGTGATGAGCTGAGGTATTCCCCACGGATCGGTTTCCGTTTCGCTTAAACGAACATGATTTTCGTACCTCGGAACGGTTTCGCCCTGCATCATCATAAACACACCCCAGCTGCCCGGTGACGCCATTTCCTGTTTTAAACCGGCGCCGATATGCTCTTGCCGAACTCCACGCTGCCAGCCCTGCCTTGCTGCTCCGAATGCAATCAGATATTTACCCTGAAAATCTGCATCGCTATCCTGCCCGTATACATTTCGGAATGAGGGCATAATAGCCTGAGTTGGCCTCCGGCCGTAATAGTATTGATCTTCAAATCCTTCCATCTCGGCCGAAAGTGAGCCGCGATAATTGTGAAAAGTAATGTATCGCCCAAGCAGGCCATTATCATTTCCGAGTCCCTCAGGAAAACGGTTTGATTTACTGTTCAACAGAATCAAATTTGAATTGAGGCATGCGGCATTCACAAAAATAATTCTGGCGTAATACTCTTCAGCCTCTTTTGTATTGGCATCGATAACCCTCACACCGGTTGCTTTGCCCGAATTCTCATCATATATAATCGACTCAACAACAGCATGGGTTCGTTTAGTGAGATTGCCAGTATTTTCTGCCCATGGCAAAGTAGCAGAATTGGAGCTGAAGTAGGCACCGTAGGGACAGCCACGATAGCAGAGATTCCTCGCCATGCACATTCCACGGTTCTGCTGCAGATGAATTTGGCGCAACTCCGTTAAATGAGCACATCGTCCATGCAGTACATGCCGGTTGCTGTAAGCGGCTTCAACTTTCTCTTTGATCTCTTTCTCAACACAGTTCAGTTCAAAGGGGGGTAAAAATTCGCCATCCGGCAGATGGTCCAGTCCATCTTTATTCCCACTCCAGCCTACAAAATGCTCCACATGGCTGTACCAAGGGGCAATCTCATCGTAAGTGATGGGCCACTCAATACCATAACCATCGCGGGCGGGCCCTTCAAAATCGTACCTGCTCCAGCGCTGTCCCTGTCGTGCCCAAATCAGGCTTTTCCCCCCTTCCTGGTAACCTCGTATCCAGTCGAATGGCTTTTCCTGCTGATAGGGATGCTCCTCATCCTTCACAAAAAAGTGCTCGGTGGTTTCATCGTACGCGTAACAACGTGCTACAATGGGATTTTTCTCGAGCTCATCATGAGGCAGACGTCCCCTGAAGTTAAACTCCCAGGGGTCTTTGGTGTCTGTGGGATAATCATCCCGGTGTTTTACCGGACGGCCGCGCTCCAAAACAAGTGTTTTCAGCCCTCGTTCACAAAGTTCTTTAGCAGCCCAACCGCCGCTTATACCGGACCCGATAACAATTGCATCATAGGTGCGGTTATCTCTGGATTTACCTACAAATTCCATAGCAGAGTTTTTAATATTACAGATAGATGATGGCAGTTAAGTAACTCAATTTTCACCTGCTCCACAACTCAATTTTAGGTAAGGATGTAACGAATTGTTAACAAAAAAATAAGGGAACCGATACTATCGATTCCCTTTTCATATTTTCTCTCTTTGACAGGACTCTTTTCTCTCTTTTATAAGACTCCTGATTTCACATTAGTTTTCTCTCTTGTTCCGTATTTGTACCCTTTAATTTTCCCTTTCAAGGTTCGGATCCATCGTACTCATTCTTAGTACCCTGTATATCGGGCAGAATGAAATGGCACCCGAAATTACGGGGATTAACCCGATAAAGCCCCAGTAGCTGTCGAAGTACAAGCCAAACGCAACAATTAGTGTACCTAAAATTACGCGTATAATGGAATCCATGTAACCAACATTTTTCTTTAAAATCATAACCTTACCTCATCTCTGTTTTTTTGTAGTTTCAGATCATTTACGTTTTTCAATTTATTTGATCCCGTTTCTGATCCTTTCCTTAATGCTGCTATATGATATCTAATTCTGTAGCTGACTATGAAGAGTGTAAACCTGATTGTGTATTAGGGAAGCTTCTTAAGAGGGCATCAGGGGTTTCCCTACCACTTGAAGGGGAAAGTTGTTTATATCCTCTTATGATATGCCTATTTTGTAAATAAATGATGAACTATGACTGATTCTGATACCTCTTTTCAATCCATAAGCTGGAACGACGGACACCTGCGCATTATCGATCAAACGTTTTTGCCCAAAAGGGAAGTCTACAGTGACCTCACCACGGTTGGGCAGGTTTGGGATGCCATTAAAAAGCTGCGGGTTCGCGGAGCTCCCGCAATTGGTATAGCCGGTGCCTATGGGCTCTATCTTGGAATAAAAGATTTTTCCATGAAGAGCTTCGATATGTTCTATTCCGAATCGCAGCGGATTGGTGAGTATTTAAACTCTTCCCGACCCACTGCTGTAAATCTCTCGTGGGCCATCAACCGAATTCTGAAAACCATTTATGCCCACAAAGATTCATCCATTGATGAATTGAAGGAGATTGTGCTCAACACAGCGATCACCATTCATGAAGAAGATAGGCGCTTGTGTAAAGAAATTGGCTTGAATGGAGCTGAACTGATTCCAAAAAATGCCCGGATTCTTACGCATTGCAACACAGGCGGACTTGCTACCGGTGAATTTGGCACCGCGTTTTCCATTATTCTGCATGCACATCAGGCTGGTAAGGTTGATATGGTATGGGTTGATGAAACCCGCCCGCTGCTACAGGGTGCACGGCTTACTACCTGGGAACTCCAAAAATCGGGGATTCCGCACACGCTAAATATCGATTCGGCCGCAGCATTTTTGATGCAACAGGGGAAAGTTGACCTGATTGTAACCGGGGCAGATCGTATCACAAAAAACGGAGATACAGCCAACAAGATTGGAACCTATATGCTGGCTGTTTTGGCAAAAGCTCACGACATCCCATTTTATGTAGCCGCTCCCTACTCCACAATTGATATGGAGCTTGGTAGCGGAGATCTCATAGAAATTGAGGAACGAGATGATGACGAAGTTACTGCTTTTGCCGGTAAACAAACGGCCCCTAAAAAAACCCACGTATATAATCCCGCATTCGATGTTACGCCCAACCATCTTATTACAGCTATCATTACAGAGAAAGGTGTAATCAAACCGAATTACAACGAGAATTTTGAAAAATTATTCAGTTAGAGGCCGGTAACGTTTCAAGTGCCTTTTCGATGCTGGCATCTGTAATAGAGCCATGCGATGCGTGCCAGATCACATTACCATCATGAATCAAGAAGGCTTGCGGGGATTCATGGCGAATCCCCGTCTGGCTCTCAATAAAATTGGAGATATCTCTGTTCTGGCGCACCTCCACAAAGTGATATGTAATTGAATCGGGCCGATTTTTCATCACAGTTTCAACACTTTTCTTTGAAAAAAAGCAGACTCCGCAGCTATTGCTGTGTTTATAAAGTAAGTGCACGCCAGAGTCCGGTGCGAAAACAAACTGTATATCATCTGGTTTCTCCGGATAGGTCCAGTTATAATCGCCCGGAACCGGGCCGCTGAACACTCCTCTTAGTCCATTTAAAAAACTCATATCTTGTATTTATGTTGTTACGGGTTCATCCAGATCCATCCCCTGCAATGCCAGTGCCTCCATCAAACGCTCCATACCAAGTCCTTCCCTGAGAATTACAGGATTTTCACTCGTTAAATCGAGAACAGTTGTTTCAAGTGCCTCCAATGGCTCTTGATTATCAATCGTTACATCAACAATATTATCGAAGCGGCTTAAAAACAATTCACGATCTCCATCGCCTGGATGGCCATGCTCAACTCCGGGAAGTTTGGCCGTAATGGCAATAACCGGCCTGTCGAGCTCTTTCACCATTTCAAGACAAATGGGATAATCGGGCACTCTGATGCCCACTGTGCGCTTTTTAGGGTGCGTAAGCAATCGCGGTACCTCTCGTGTTGCCGGCAATATAAATGTGTACGGACCCGGAATAAGGCGCTTGATCAGCTTAAAATTATCATCCGATAACAAACCAAATGTTGATGCATGCTCAAGGCTATAGCACATAACCGTTAAATGGTCGCGCTTACCAAGCTGCCTGATTTGGCGAATACGATCAATCCCTTTCTTATTTTTATAGTCACACACTAGTGCATACTGGCTGTCGGTTGGTACAAGTGCTACCCCGCTGTTTATCAATTCGTCAGTTAGCTCGAAAATCTTTTTTTTGTGAGGATTGTCAGGATGGATCTTGATTCGGTTTGTCATAGAAATATATTTTTAAGTTTCTTGTTCCAGTTATTTTTTACTGTCTTGATTGTGATGTAGTTGTTGTCCTGTTGTTTCAATGTAATCAGCTAAATACCAATATTCATTATATAAGTAAACTAATTTGTGATCCAAATTATTCCCGGCAGTATCTGTTATCCAACGAATTAAATAAGCTTTTTGTTTATATATCATAATGCTAACTCTAACCAAATAGAAATCAGTGATGGAAACTAAAATTAAAGCTTGGTGGCTGGGTCATTCAGCATTTCGCATTGAATCTCAATCCGGTAAAGTAATCTATATCGATCCGTTCTTGTCAGGAAATCCAACAACTCCCGATGAATTCAAAAACCCGGACGATGTTGACTATATACTGCTAACCCACGGTCATGAAGACCATGTAGGTGATACGCTCGATATTGCAGAGAAAACCGGATGCACTGTGGTTGCACAGGTAGAGCTCTCTCATCTGCTCAAAAAGAACGGATTGAAAGAGGAGCAGCGAATTGAGTTTAACAAGGGTGGTACTGTAGATTTTGACGATTTTTCTGTAACACTCGTAAATGCTAATCACAGCTCATCTTTTGGCGGCGAGTATGCAGGGGAAGCAGGTGGACTGATTCTCTCTTTTGAGGATGATATCTGTTTCTACCACATGGGAGACACAAACATATTCTCAGATCTGGAGCTTTACCGCGATCTCTACGTTCCGCATGTGGTAGCAGTGCCCATTGGCGACCACTACACAATGGGGCCCGAAGAGGCAGCACTCTGTTGTGAAATGCTCGATCCTGAAGTTGCCATACCTATTCATTACGGAACGTTTCCGGTTCTTACAGGCACACCGGAAGAGTTCAAAGAATTTACTTCAGAAGTATCGGATGCCGAAGTATTGATACCCAAACCGGGTGAGAAGTTTTTGGGTTGAAATAAATTTGTTTATTCACAAATATCAGGGGCTCACAGGAATTTTTCTTGTGAGCCTTTTTTATCTCTGTTCTAAGAGACGTACGCATTCAAAATGAAAAAAATCACCACACCGGTAATAGATACGTAGAGCCAGATTGGGAAGGTCCACTTTGAAACTTTTCGGTGCGTCTTGAACTTCCCGGCAAAAGCAAAATAGTAGCTGGTAAGAACAAGTGGCACTACAAATGCTGATAAGATTATGTGCGATATCAAAATAGTGAAATAGACCGGACGAATAGCACCTTCACCCGGAAATGGAGTGTGCCCCACAAAATTGTGATAGAGCAGGTAGCTGATCAGAAATAAACTTGATGTTACAAAGGCCGTAAGCATCAGCTTCATATGCGTTACAAATTTTCTCTGCTTGATAGCCCAAAAACCGGCCAGAATTAACACGGTGCTTACGCTGTTCAGAAGCGCATTTAAAGCCGGCAGCTGATTCACCCAGGATGCAGTTTCTTCGGCTGTTTCCCGAAAGTAGAGCAGATAGATTAAAAACAGAAAGGCTAAAGTGCTAATGATTAAGATCACCGCGAGGGCCTTCTTAACACTTATCTCTTTTAAAAATTGTACCGTTAACTGTTCATTTAAAGATTGGTCCATTTTATTCAAAACTTAATAATTGCTGATTATATGCTCAAAAATAGTGTTTTTTGAAGATTTAATTTTATCTGATTCGTTCCGTTTTTGCTTTTTTTATGATCAATTCCTCACTAAAAACTACCCTGCTGTACCTGTGCGGAAAGATCTAACCTTCTATCATCCAAACCCTTTCATTTACAACTTTTTTCGAATTGTACAACTCTATATGAGCCGGTTTCATTCGAAAAAAATTCCCACCGATTTTCAAGCAATTTTCTAATCTGTGCCATATCTTATTTCACAATTCGAAAAAGCCTGACAGGTACGGAGTGCCTGCAATTTAGAATCATTTTAAATATAGTTGTTCGGTGATTTTGTACTGTTTGAATATGTCTATATTCGGTACCTTTTCAGGCTGATAGCCGCGCAACAGCATATTAATAGGTAAACGATATTATTTATGGCTCAGATTTTTCCGAAGTGGACAAATGAAGCACCACGCCGAATTCTTGTTGGTTCCATTATATTGTTAAATGCCATCGTTTTTGCAGTATGGTATTTTGCTTCACCAGAATTTCTCGATGTTGGATATGCCCCGGAACAACCCGTTCCTTTCAGCCACCAGGTGCATGTTGGTCAGCTTGGTATGGACTGTCAATATTGCCACACTCAGGTAACTGAATCCAGGTATGCTAACATTCCCGCCACCCAAACCTGCATGAACTGCCACAGCCAGATCAAAACAGATAGTGAAGATCTCGCATTGGTACGTGAGAGCTGGGAAAGCGGAAAGCCTATCGAATGGGTTAAAGTGCACATGCTTCCCGACTATGCCTATTTCAATCACGCTGCACACGTAAATGTAGGCGTTGGCTGTGAATCTTGCCACGGACGTGTAGACAGAATGGAAATTGTTTACCAGGCAATGCCTTTAAGTATGGGATGGTGCCTCGATTGTCACCGCGAACCGGAAAAACATGTACGTCCGGTCTCCGAAGTAACTACTATGGGATATGTAGCAGAAAATCAGCTTGAATTGGGAAGAGAGCTTGTTGCGAAACACAACATCAACGCTCCCACATACTGCCAAAGCTGCCATTTTTAATTCTATACCCTGTGCACACGGCTGCACAAACACGATTTTAAAATAAAACAACCTCTAAGAAATGAGTGATCAGTCGAATCAAACTACTTACTGGAAAAGCTTAAATGAGCTCGCTCAAAATGAAGAGTATAAAAAATATGCTGAGCGCGAATTTCCGGAAAATGCTACAGAACTGACCGACCAGGTTTCCCGGAGAAGCTTTCTTCGGGTTATGGGTGCATCTATCGCACTTGCAGGATTTGCATCATGCCGTAAACCGGTACAAAAAATTCTCCCTTACTCCCGGCAGCCGGAAAACATGGTTCTTGGTGAGCCGCTGTTTTACGCAACAAGCATGCCGTTTCAGGATAGTGTAACCGGGCTTCTTATTACCAATAATGAAGGACGCCCTTCAAAAATTGAGGGCAATCCGGACCATCCGGCAAGTGGCGGCCGTACAAATATCTATCACCAGGCAAGTGTTTTAGGGATGTACGATCCCGACCGATCACGTTCACCGCGTCACGATGGTGAAAAAGTATCCAAAGAGGAGTTTTACGCATTTGCACAAGAGCACTTTTCCGATAATTCCCGAAGAGTTCTCTTTATTGATGAAGCCTCTTCATCACCCACCTATCACAGAATTAAACGCGATGTACTGAATACATTTGCTAATGCCGAGTGGGTAACCTACGAACCTTTTTCTGAGAACAATGCTATCGAGGGCACACAAATTGCCTTCGGCCAGCGGCTACGAGCTGTAAATCATTTCGATCAGGCAGATGTAGTTGTTGCATTGGATGATGATTTCATGAATCCTCAATCCGGTAAAAACAGTGTAGAAAATGCACTTAAGATTACCTCCAGACGAAAAGTAGACTCTGTTGAAGATTCAATGTCCCGTGTTTACAGTATTGAGAATGCATTTACCAATACCGGATCGTACGCCGACCACAGGCTGAGATTGAAAACATCACAAATTGCACCATTTACATTTGCTCTTGCAGCAAAACTTTCAGAGTCAGTAAATGGTCTGGATGCTTTCAGCGGAGTTTCGAACGATTTTTCAAATCACGACTGGATTGAAAAGCTGGCAGCAGAATTGTTGAATGCTCAGGGCAGCTCAATCCTTACTGCAGGTGCAGAACATTCAGCCGAAACACATGCAGCCGTGGCTGCAATGAATCTGGCACTTGGCAACAGCGGAAATACCGTTACTTACCACCAGTTGCCATATCGTGAGAACAGAAATGAACATGAAGCATTTCTGAATGCAGTAAACGAATTGAAAGCCGGTGCTTATGATACAGTTGTACTGGTAGGCGGAAACATTGCTTATAACGCCCCTGCTGATCTCGATTTGGCTCAAGCACTTGGCAATGTGGATACCGCCATTCATCTGTCTGACTATTATGATGAAACGTCCAGGGTTTGTAACTGGCACATAAACAGGGCTCACTATCTGGAAGCCTGGGGTGATGGACTCTCATTCACGGGACAAAGCTCAATTATTCAGCCACAAATCCTGCCTCTTTTTGATGGATTGAGTGAAATTGAATTCATTAACACAATTCTTACCGGCGAAGTGAGCACAGGTTATGATCTGGTTCAGGAAACCTGGAGTTCTGAGATCGCCTCTGACTTTAACCGCAGATGGGAAGAAATTCTCCACGAAGGTTTAGATACTGAAACCGGTTTTGGTACAGAAACTGTATCACTTTCGGGCAACTTTTCATCATCCTTGCAAGATGCGCTCTCTCAGCAAGCCATTGATGGTATAGAAATCGCCATCAAACCGGATGTGAGACTATTTGACGGTCGTTTTGCAAATATTGGCTGGTTGCAAGAGCTTCCTGAGCCGATGACCAAAATTACCTGGGATAACGTAGCACTTATGAGTGCTTCAACTGCAGAGAAGATTGGAATTAATCCACGCAGAAGTTTCAGAAACAATGATGTGCCGAAAGTGAGAATTTCTGCCGGCGATTCCACTATTGAAATTGCCGCCTGGGTTGAACCCGGCCATGCTGACGATTCTATTACACTAACTGTAGGTTACGGACGCGAGAATATTGGTCGTGTAGCCGATGGTGTTGGTGTGGATACCTATCCGCTGAGAACAACTGAAAACATGTTTGTTCAGGCTGCTTCAGTTGAACCAACAGGTACAACCTACGAAGTTGCATCTGTTCAGGATCATCACACACTCGAAGGACGCGATATGATTCGCACAGCTACTCTCGATGAGTACAAGGAAAAGCCTGATTTCGCTACATTTGAAAGCTTCCACGGTTTTGAAGTGCCCGGCATGAAAGAGGCTGAAGCCCGCGGAACTGCCGATCAGGGCCCGGTATCACTCTTTACTGAACAGTATGGCCCTGAACATCAGCCGCAATGGGGAATGACCATCGACCTCAACTCCTGTTTCGGTTGTGGAGTATGTACCATTGCCTGCCAGGCTGAGAACAACATTCCGGTAATTGGCAAGCGGGAAGTTGGCCGCAGAAGAGCGATGCACTGGATCAGAACAGACCGATATTATGAAGGTGATGTTGACAATCCAACGGCATATCATCAGCCGGTACCATGTATGCACTGCGAACTTGCGCCTTGCGAGCAGGTTTGTCCGGTAGCAGCCACTACACATAGTGAAGATGGCATCAACCAGATGACCTACAACAGATGTATCGGTACTCGCTACTGTGCCAACAACTGCCCCTTCAAAGTGAGAAGATTCAATTTCTTCAACTATACAAAAGAGTATCTAACCACCGGCGACGATCCCGAGATCATTCAAATGGCTATGAATCCGGAAGTTACCGTCAGGTTCCGTGGTGTTATTGAGAAGTGTACGTACTGTGTGCAGAGAGTAAATCGCGGAAAAATCAAAGCGAAAATTGCTACCGGTTCCAGAAAACCTGAAGATGGTGCAGTAAAAACAGCTTGCCAGCAGGCCTGCCCGGCAAATGCAATTTCTTTTGGTGATCTAACTGACTCGAACAGTGAAGTATCCATCCAAAAGAGAAACGACAGAAATTACGTAATGCTTGAAGAGATGAATGTTCGGCCAAGAACATCGTATCTGGCAAAACTAACTAATAAAAACCCTGAATTAACATAATTCATAAAGGATATATAATCGCAACTGACTGAACATGAGTAAAACGTACGAATACGTTCCGGAGCCCGCTCTTGTAAAGGGTAATCACGATTTCAAAGATATCACGGCAATGGTTACCGATATCAATATGAGGCCAACTCCAACGGCCTGGTACATTGCATTCGGTATTTCGAATATACTGTTACTTCTTTTGCTGGTTTCCATCGCTTATCTCTTTTGGGAAGGAACAGGAATCTGGGGATTGAATCAGCCTGTTGGATGGGGCTGGGCTATTATTAACTTTGTATGGTGGGTAGGTATTGGCCACGCCGGTACCTTGATTTCTGCTATTCTTTTCCTGTTCCGGCAGGGATGGAGAACGGCCATTAACCGTTTTGCCGAGGCCATGACCATTTTTGCGGTGATGTGTGCAGGTATTTTCCCTGCTATTCACGTTGGTAGAATCTGGGTTATTTACTGGGTATTCCCTATTCCAAATTCAATGGCCATGTGGCCCAACTTTAACAGTCCGCTGTTGTGGGACGTATTTGCTGTATCAACCTATTTCACAGTATCATTCCTGTTCTGGTATGTAGGCTTGATTCCTGATCTTGCTACACTTAGAGACAGAATAAAAAGCAAATTCGGAAAGTTAATCTACGGAACTTTTGCGCTTGGATGGAGAGGCAGTAACCGCCACTGGTGGAATTACGAAAAATCGTACATGCTTCTTGCAGGCCTTGCCACTCCTCTGGTACTTTCCGTACACACAATTGTATCTTTTGACTTCGCAGTTTCTCTGATACCCGGCTGGCATACAACAATTTTCCCTCCATACTTCGTGGCAGGTGCTGTTTTCTCCGGCTTTGCCATGGTACTTACCCTCATGATTATCGTGCGTAAGATCTACAAACTCGAGGATATCATGACGGTGGACCACATCGAGAAGATGAATATCATTATCCTTGTTACCGGCTCTATGGTGGGTTTTGCCTATGCCATGGAGTTCTTTATTGCATGGTACGGCGGTGTAGAATATGAGAAAGCGATATTTATCATCCGGGCAACCGGGCCATATGCCTGGGCATACTGGATTATGATTGCCTGTAATGTGTTATCTCCACAGTTTTTCTGGTCCAAGAAATTACGAAGACATGTTGCTTTTACCTTTGTTATCTCAATAGTGGTTAATATTGGTATGTGGTTTGAGAGATTTGTAATTACAGTAACATCACTCTCTACCGACTTTTTACCATCATCATGGGGTTACTACTCCCCCACTTTCTGGGATGTGGTTACCTACATTGGTACTTTCGGCCTCTTTTTCACCTTCTTCCTGCTCTTCCTGAGATTTTTACCAATGGTTGCAGTAGCAGAGCTGAAAGGTGTAATGCCGCAAGCCGATCCGCATAATTATGATAATGACGGCAATTACGTTCCGCCAAAGGTTGAGATACCGGAACCAACACGTAAATCTGTTTAAACTATTTTCCGATGAAAAAAGAAACTTCAGATAATAAACTCTACGGTATACTTGCCGAGTTCAGAAATCCAAAAGAACTGATTGATGCTGCAAAGCTGATCAACGATAATGGATATCGAAATTACGACACCTTCAGTCCCTTCCCAATCCACGGGATGGATAAGGCAATGAGCCTGAAGAAATCGAAGCTGGGATGGATTGTAGCCGTACATGGCCTTGCCGGATTAACCGGTGCATTTGCCATGATCTATTATATGTCGGTTTATGATTATCCATTAAACATCAGTGGTAAAACATTGATGAACATACCGGCCTGGATACCCGTAGTTTTTGAATTGACTATACTTTTATCAGCTTTTGGGGCTGTATTTGGAATGTTCTTCCTGAACGGCCTCCCTAAATTGAACCATCCGCTGTTCAATTCAGAAAACTTTAAGAAAGTAACCGACAACGGATTCTTTGTTTGCATTGAAACAGAAGATCCTCAGTTTGATGATGAAAAAGTGCAAAAGCTTCTCGAAGGAGCAGGTGCAACCAATATTGAAAGGATATTCGATGAGTAATTCATCGCCACATTTAATTTCTCAAGATCGATTCAACGTATGAAATTGGCCTTAAAACTATTAGCGCTTCTATTGGTTTCTGTTGTGATGATGTCATGCAGGGGCCAGAAAACGGATAAACCTCCTATCCGCCACCATTTTAATATGAATTTTCAGGAAAGGTTTAATGCACAGCAGGAGAACCAATTCTTTGAAGATGGCATGGCGATGAGAATGCCTGTTGAAGGCACCGTTGCACGAGGAATGCTCCGCCATGACACCGTACTCTTTGAAGGAGTGGATGATTCCGGAGAGTATGTGGATGAAATCCCTTTTGAACTTACACGTGAATTTCTGAACAGAGGCCGTGAACGTTACGATGTGTATTGCCAAATGTGCCATGGTGGTACAGGCGATGGCCAGGGAATTATTATGACCGGCGGATACGGATATGTACCTGCACCTACATTCCACAGTGAGAGCAGCCGTAACATGCCCGATGGTGAATTTTACTCAGCCATTGCAAATGGTATTCGTAATATGCCAGCTTATGCAACACAGATTAATGTAGAAGACCGGTGGGCTATTGTAGCTTATGTTCGCGCATTGCAAGCCAGCCAGAATGTGCGTGAGATTGACATGGACAGATATGATGTTGATCTGGCAGAGCTTAGAGACCTGTACGAACAGGAACAAGCACGCCTCGAAGCTATTGCGGCTGCAAGATCTTCCGGAGCAAGTGATGAAGTAACTGCTGAAAGAGGCGAGCGACTGTATATACAGAATGCCTGCCAAGCTTGCCATTCATTGGATGGCAGAGACGGTGTCGGGCCAACATTTGCCGGCCTCTATGGAGCTGAAAGAAACTTCACCGATGGTACCTCTGCTATTGCAGACGAAGATTACCTCATAGAGTCAATTTTAGAACCTGAAGTACTTATTGTTGAAGGTTATGACAACGTGATGGTACCATACACTCATTTAAATGAAAGCGAACTTCAATCTCTGGTTGAATTTATCAGATCATTATCAGACGAATAAAATTCGAGAAATAAAGGTAATTACATGGCTTCAACAAGTCCCAAACTAACTGATTCTGTTCAATTCCCGTCGAACCTCGATGTTGCTAAGACATTTTACGGTTTTGGTGTTGTAGGATTAATTGCCAGTTTAGTTGGTTTTTTCCTCAATTCTGAGCAGTTCTTCTTCTCATATTTAACCAGTTTTACATTTTTCACAAGTATAGCACTGGCTTCCCTCATTTTGGTGATGATTCATCATATCACAAAATCATCCTGGGGAACGGTTATCCGAAGAATCCCGGAAGCTTTTATGTCTAACCTGGGTATCTGGGCAATCTTCATGATTCCCGTGATTCTCGGAATGAGCAGCCTCTACAGCTGGACTAATACTGCCTATGTAGCAGATGACCCGATTATGCTCGGAAAAGTGCCTTACCTGAATACACCATTTTTTGTTATCCGTCAGTTTATCTACTTCGGAATTTGGGGCTACCTTGGCTATCGCCTGCACAAGGTGTCTGTAGAGATGGACGAAACCAATGACTGGGGCCTTACAAAAGTATTACAAAATCTAAGCGCACCCGGTATCCTGATATTTTCACTCACCGTAGCCTTTGCAAGTTTCGACTGGCTGATGTCGCTCGATGCACACTGGTTCTCAACAATGTTTGGTGTTTATTTCTTCGCGATGAGCTTCCAGGTAATATTCCCCATCCTCATTTTGATGGTATTCTGGTTCAGAAAAAAAGGCATTCTTGAAAATACAGTTGGTAAAGCACACATTTACGATCTTGGAGCCTGGTTCTTTGGCTTCACGGTTTTCTATGCCTATATCGCTTTCAGCCAGTTTCTGCTTATCTACTATGCCAACATCCCGGAAGAGACACTCTGGTTTTATCACAGGCTGGAAGGCAGTTGGTCATTTGTAACCTATTCGCTGCTTATTTGCAGATTTATCATACCGTTTGTACTTCTCCTGAACAGAGACACCAAACACAACAACAAACTGCTTATATTTACATCCGTTTTAGTTATCGTGATGCACATTGTTGAATTACACTGGATTGTAATGCCGGTACTCAGCCATAGTGGTGTATCACTCAGCTGGCTAGATTTTGCCACATTCATCGGCCTTGGAGGTATATTTATGGGCCTCTTCTTCCAGCGATTAAGCAAGCACAATCTTGTGCCCGTAAACGATCCTAAACTGGGTGATTCTCTCAGCAAACATTACCATCAATAATTGAGACTGTAACGATTTAACAGCTATGAGTAAAAAGAAGACATTTACCGAAGAAGAAAAAGCTGCTATTGCAAAACAGGCCGCTTCCGGTGGTGATGAAACCATTAAAGAGTCTGCCGAGAAACATGGTGTTTCAATTGAACAAATTAAACTTTGGATACGCGAAAGTAACGCGGCCGACGTTGACTATGCGGAAGATGAAGTATCTTTAGAGGCAACCGATGACTTTGAAATATCAGTAACTTACGGTGCCACATTCGATAAGCTCAATTACAGGCGTTTAACGTTCTGGTCGGCTTTTGGTACAATTACGATTGTACTGTTCATTGTGGCGATTATTTACATACATGATTATACGCAAAGTTCTGTTTCGCAGGACAGAGCAGAGCAAAGTCTATTCTATAATATTGAAGAAATTCAACAAAGGGATCGGGCACAGCTCGAATCATTTGGAGTGGTTGATCCCGAAGAAGGTATTTACAGGATTCCAATTGACAGTGCTATAACAATTATTGCAACCGATTAGAATCAAATTAATCCTATGAAACACACACTGAAAATCATACTGACGATTTCGGTGTTTTTCCTGTTCAATACGGCAAATGCCCAGTTAAATCAAAACAAACCAGCCATACTTGAAGAAGTTGGGGTTGATGAAAAACTGGGAGATACAATTCCATTAGATCTCGAATTTGTAGACTCTTATGGTAACACCGTTCGCCTTGGCGACCTCATTGAAGAAGGAAAACCTGTATTGTTAAACCCGCTTTATTATGAGTGCCCCATTCTTTGCGGGCTCGTACTTGATGCGGTCTTTAAAGTAGTAAACGAACTTGTCTGGTCACCCGGCAGTGACTACACTATTATTTCATTCAGTATCGATCCGGAAGAAACGCCGGAACATGCAGCAGCTTCAAAAGAACGATACCTGAGCGATTTAAACAGGCCCGGTGCCGAAGATGGATGGCATTTTCTTACCGGCCCTGAAGAGTCGATTGTTGCCTTAACAGATGCTGTTGGTTTCCGTTACAAATACGATGAACGTACCGGTGAGTATATCCATTTGGCAAGTATAATGATGTTAAGCCCCCGTGGCGTAATTACAAGGTACCTTTATGGTGCCACATTCCGTGAGTTTGATTTAAGAAATGCGCTGTTCGAATCAGCCGAAGGAACCATTGGTTCAACGCTCGACAGAGTACTTTTTTACTGCTTTACTTACGATCCGTCCTCGCAAAGTTATGTACCCGTAGCAATGAACATTATGAAGCTCGGTGGCTTGGCTACCGTTATAATTCTGGGTATATTTCTTGGCGTTTTTTGGAGACGCGAACGAGGTTCTTCACAACCACCAAAATTTGAATTTGATAGATGAACAGATTAAGTGAATTTATGCTCCCACCGGCTAAAAGCACTACAGCTGAAGCCACGGATGCACTATTCCATTTTATAAACGTAACAAGTGTAATTCTGCTGGTTGGCATTACCATAGCTATACTCTATTTCTCCTGGAAATACCGCAGGCGATCTGATGATGATGTTACCCCGGTTATTGCACACAACAGCAAGTTGGAAATTACATGGTCGGTTATTCCGCTTATTCTCGTTCTCATAGTTTTTGGCTGGGGATTTTCCGGTTATCTGAACCTTATTACTCCGCCGGACGACGCTTATGAAATTCGGGTTGTTGGCAAAAGCTGGCTCTGGGAGTTTCACTATGAAACCGGCCACGTAAGTGTAAATGAACTTCATGTTCCGGTTAACAGGCCTGTTAAACTTATTATGAGCTCCGATGATGTATTACACTCACTCTACATACCGGATTACAGAGTAAAAATGGATGTCTTGCCTAACCGTTATACATCCCTCTGGTTTGAGGCAACCGAGATAGGCGAATCAATAATTTTCTGTACCGAATATTGCGGTACTGCACACTCTAATATGCTTGCAACAGCATATGTTCATTCCGCCGAAGATTTTGAAACCTGGCTTGAAACTGCCGGTTCTGCTGATGATGATATGGATCCGGTTGAACTTGGTGAGCGGCTTGTTACAAGGAATGCCTGTAATACCTGCCACTCGGCTGATGGAAGCAGACTTACCGGCCCAACATTCCAGGGACTATGGATGTCAGAAAGAACCATGGAAGATGGTGAAGTTGTAACTGCGGATGAAAACTATATCCGTGAAAGTATTTTAGAGCCAAATGCACGCATCAACCAGGGATATGATCCTGTTATGCCATCTTATGCCGGCTCTCTGAATGATCGCCAGATCGACGCAATTATAGAGTATATTAAAACCTTACAGTAAGTAAATGGCTACAAACGATTCAACTACGAATGTAAAACGACTGCAGGTACGCCGGTACAAACCGGAAGAGAATCCTGAAACTCATTATCTCAATCAGGAAAAAGGTCTTTGGGCATGGTTAACAACGGTTGACCATAAGAAGATCGGGCTGATGTACCTTGGCTCAATAGCCTTCTTCTTCTTTATTGGTGGTGTTTTAGCGCTGCTTCTTCGAACAGAATTGTTAACACCGGCACGTAGCTTCATGGATGCCGATGTGTACAATCAGGTATTTACGCTTCATGGGGCTATCATGATCTTCTTCTTCCTGATACCTGCAGGCCCTGCTGTATTAGGTAACTTTATACTGCCGCTTCAGCTTGGTGCTAAAGATGTAGCATTTCCAAGATTGAACCTTGCCAGTTTTTATATCTATGTAATTGGAGCACTATTTACGCTATTTGCTATAGTTACCGGCGGCGTTGATACAGGCTGGACATTCTATACACCATACAGTGCCACAACTGGCGGTAATGTGATGGCAATGACGTTAGGGATCTTTATACTTGGTTTCTCATCGATTTTAACGGGTTTGAACTTTATTGTAACCATCCACAAGATGCGGGCACCGGGTATCACCTGGAATAAATTGCCACTCAACATGTGGGGTCTTTATGCAACCAGTATTATACAGATACTTGCTACACCGGTTTTGGCCATTACCCTCTTGCTGCTTACAATGGAAAGAGCACTGGGTATAGGCATATTTGATCCAGCACTTGGAGGCGATCCGGTTCTTTATCAGCACTTTTTCTGGTTCTACTCCCACCCTGCTGTATATATCATGATTGTACCGGGTTTTGGAATTATTTCTGAAGTTATTTCAACCTTCTCAAGAAAAATTATTTTTGGATACTGGGCGATTGCTCTCTCATCTCTGGCGATTGCTTTTATCGGATTCCTGGTATGGGGACACCACATGTTCACAGCCGGTCAGTCATCACTGGCAAACATGGTATTCTCGTTCCTTACATTCCTTGTAGGTATTCCAACAGGTATTAAAATATTTAACTGGCTGGCTACCATGTACAGAGGCTCAATTGATATGAAAACGCCTATGGTATATGCGATGGTGTTTTTGTTCCTCTTTACCATTGGCGGTTTCACCGGTATCATGCTTGGAGCGCTCTCAGTGGATATTCACCTGCACGATACTTACTACGTAGTTGCCCACTTCCATTATGTAATGATGGGTGGTATGGTAATGGCGTTTCTCGCAGGCCTGCACTACTGGTGGCCAAAAATGTTCGGAAAAATGTATAGTGAGTTTTGGGCAAAAGTTTCACTTGCACTGCTCTTTGTAGGATTTAACATGACCTTCCTCCCTCAATTCGTTATGGGCTCTCAGGGAATGCCGAGAAGATATTTCAACTATATTGATCAGTTCCAGTCTTTCCACCAGTTTTCAACAATTGGTGCATATATAATGGGCGTGGCATTTCTATTGATGGCAGGTTACATGCTGCATTCACTGCTTAGAGGAAAACCTGCAAGCTCTAACCCCTGGGGAAGCCGTGCGCTTGAATGGCAAACAGCATCACCACCGGATCTGCACAACTTCCATCACACACCGGTTGTAATCAATGGTCCATACGATTATCACAAACCTATGTCTGAATTTCAGCTTGGGATTGCAACATCACACAACGGACACCATGCAGGGGAAGCGGTGGACGTATCAAAAACAGAAAAAGAACAAGCGTAATTTAACGAATCGATCATGTCTCAAACTTCTTCAACTGAGGAAAAGTTAGACCACCTGAAACATTATTTTGTTGACAGCGACCAGCAGTTCGAAGCATCAAAAATGGGGATGTGGGTCTTTCTTGTTACTGAAATTCTCTTTTTTGGTGGACTATTTGTCGCTTACATCGTTTACAGATCATGGTATCCGGAATTGTATCTGCTCGCATCCGAAGAGCTCGATACATTCTGGGGTGCTGTAAACACTGCCGTTTTGATTGGAAGCTCGCTTACCGTTGCTATGGCAATACGTTCTGCACAGCTTAATCAAATAAAAGGCCTCATCATTAACCTTTGGATTACCATCGGCCTTGCATGTACCTTTATGGTGATTAAGTACTTCGAATATTCAGAAAAGTTTGCCAAAGGAATCCTTCCCGGCTCTGCATACAGCTATGATGGCGTTGAGCATGAGAAGGCAAATATCTTCTTCAGTATCTACTACATGATGACCGGCCTGCACGGTATTCACGTACTGATTGGTATCGGTTTAATGATATGGCTGGTATTCAAAGCAAAGAAAAAAGTGTTCCACAGTGGATATTACACACCGGTTGAAATTACAGGGCTCTATTGGCACCTTGTTGATGTGATCTGGATCTTCCTTTTCCCACTACTCTACTTAATCGACTAACTGAAATATTTTACCAATGAGCGGACATCATATATCATCAGCTAAATTTTTATGGGGAGTAGCAATTGCGCTGTTTATACTCACATTTATAACTGTAGCCGTAACCTGGATACATATACCCAGCCCGTGGAATGTTGTTGTAGCGATAGCTATTGCCGTGGTTAAGGCATTGATTGTATCGGCATTTTTCATGAATCTCTACTGGGATTCAAAATTCAATGTTCTGCTGTTTGTTATGTCGGTTGCATTTTTCCTCTTAATGATCGGCATTACACTGCTAGATACACTTTACAGAACAGATCCAATCCCCTCTTTTTAAAGGATTCTTTTTATACCTTTTATAAGCCGGTTTCTTACGAGACCGGCTTTTTTTGTTTATTTTACCCCACAATCAATTTGAATTTGAAATATTGAGTATTGCATGATTAAGTAACGTTAAGTCTGCCAGGCAGGATCAATTGGACGTTTTCAATCATAAAACAGAATTATTTAACGTGAGTTCGATTTAAAAATGAACAATATTACTGAACCCGTCATATTGAGCGCATCCCGATGCAGTTCAATCGGGAGAAGTCGCTCATCTGTTGCACGCGTAGCGATATATGAGTTTTCACTTCGTGTTCAGAAAATGAGCGACTTCGTCCCTCCTGAAAAACGTCGGGACTACGCTCTAACTGACGATTCTTATAAATGTTATATCGAACTAACATTGTCCCTGAAATTGTAACAAACTATAGATCAAACAAATACATGCCGCAAAACGAACCATTTCATTTTGGAAGCTTTGAACTTACCGCTATAGAAACAGGACGCTTTATGCTTGATGGCGGTGCCATGTTTGGCGTAGTACCCAAAACGCTCTGGAGCCGACAGATTCCGGCTGATGATAAAAACAGGATACGGATGGCCATGCGCTGCCTGCTCATCAAATCTGCAACTACCGGGAAAACATATCTGATAGATACCGGCACCGGAGATAAGTTTGATGAAAAGATATCGGCCATCTACGGGCTCGACTACGACCACAGTACACTATTGGGTTCATTAAAAAATGCAGGGGTAAAACCGGAAGAGATTACAGATATCATCTTTTCACATCTTCACTTCGATCATTGCGGAGGAACAACCACGTACAATGAAAAGGGAGAACTGGTTGAAGTTTTCACGAATGCTATCTATCACGTAAACAATCGTCACTGGGAAACCGCAATCAACCCAAATGCCCGAGAAAAAGCCAGTTTTTTTGCGGAAAACCTGGATCCCATAAAAAACAGCGGCCGCTTACATCTTGTTGAGGATAATCACATTTTTGAACCCGGACTTTCTGTGATATCCGTTAATGGCCACACAATCGGGCAGCAGCTTCCTGTAATCAAACAAGAAGATAAGACCATTGTTTTTGCAGCCGATCTGTTTCCGGCCGCTGCCCATATTCCCCTCCCGTGGATTATGGGATATGATATGGAGCCAAAAGTAACATTGGCTGAGAAAGTAGAGATCTTACATAAAGCTGTAAATGAGCAGTGGTTTTTCTTTATGGAGCACGATGCCAGCAACGAAGTGGTTACCATTAAAGAAGAAAATGGCAAATTCTCCATGGATCGGTCATTAACTTTACACGCTATCTCATAAACTGCCTTAAGATTCGTTATCGTATGGCAGTAAAATAGTTTAAAACAAGAATGCAGCAGACTGAACAACCAGAAACACAAGCCGCTCAGATAGTTGATACCCTGAAACAGGGATACAAAAATCTAAAGCAAAGAAATACCACTGCGGTAGCTCTTATTTCAGCGGCCATTCTTTTGGGCGGATTTGTGATACTTATCCTTCTGGAACGGTCACTTTTCTTATCCGGTGGGATAAAAATTACTCTGCTGTCGTTACTGCTGATCGGTTCATTTATTACGGGATATCTGATCTTCATAAAATCTTCCATCCCGAATTTCAGAACCTTTTTTGAAGAGTTTTTTACATCAAACAATTTAAAAGAGGCCCTCAGCGCAACAGATCTCTATCTCGATGATACCCAAAAAAGATCCAAATTTTACAGTGCTGCACTTCAAGCCAATTTAAAAGCCGTTGATACTAAGAATCTGCAGGGACAGATCAATCAGTTCGTCTCTGATTCGAAAATCAGCCATCGTTACAGGGCCAGCCTTTACTCATTTGCTGCCACACTACTTGCACTCTTTGTTGTAATCATCACAATGCCGGCAGAAATGCTTCGAACAGCCCACTTTTGGGAAGGGTATGTTCAGCCAAATCCATATACATTCAGTGTGGCACCGGGAGACACTACCGCAGAGCATGGATCATCCCTTCCGGTTCAAATTGTATTCAGTGAAGACAATCTGCCCGACCAGGTTATCCTTCTGTTCAAAACAGATGTTGAAGAGAGCTTCCGTGATCGCCAAATGAGTTTTACAGGCAGTGGTGAGTTTGCATCATCTGCAATTGATCTGACCAATTCCATCACTTACAGGGTGAACATGGATGGTTTTTTAAGTGAAGAGTTCAGCATCAATGTTCAGCTGCAGCCACGCTTTGATGAACTCATTGTTACAGTGGTTCCCCCCGCTTACACAGGTTTATCGCAACGTGAGCTTGAGTATCCTTTTTCTCAAATAAGTGTGTATCCGGGTTCGCAATTAACCTTCAGCGGTACTACAAATAAGCCGTTAGACACTATTACATTGAATGCCGATGGAGAGCCACAGGCAATGGATTCTGATGATGAACATCAAACGAAATTCCTAAAAACCCTGAATCCAGAACGAACGGATACACTTTTCTTCTCGATGACAGACCGGGACGGACTGAAAAACAGGAATCCGTACAGAACCGTTGTCAATCTGCGCGAAGATCAATACCCAACCGTGGTGATACAGGAACCAACCGGCACTCTGATGAAGACCGATCCGGGTGAAATCGACATCTTCTACCAGGCAACGGACGATTTTGGATTAACAAGAGCTGAGCTAAGATGGTCTCAGCAGAGAGCCTTTGTTGAAGAGGCTGCTACCGGTTCTGTACCTCTCGACAGACCACGAAACGGACGCACCGAACAGGTCAGCTGGGATCTCAGTGAATTTGAACTGCGGCCACGCGATGAACTCCGGTTCAGAATACGAGTATGGGATAACGATGAAATATCAGGTTATAAATGGAGTGAATCGCAGGATGTGGTAATTCAGGTACCATCTCTCACTGAATATTTTGAAGATCTTGACAACCGCGAGCGTGAAACACAATCCAATCTGGATGAAATATCCGAGCAGTTCAGAACCATGGATCAGGAGTATCAGGAGTTTTTGGAAAGATTACGCCAGAATCCTGATGGCGGTTTTGAGGAGGAGCAAATTCTGGAGGAGATCCGGGAGCGCCAGCGAAATATGGATGACGCAGTTCAGCAGCTGAATGAAAGATTCGATGAAATGCGACGGGAAATTGAACAGAACGACAATGTATCTGAAGAGACCCGCCGGGCATACCGGGAGTTACAGCAACTGATGCAGGAGCTGGATGACCCCGATCTGCGCGAAGCACTGGAAGAACTACAGCGTGCCCTCGAAGGCTTATCACAACAGGAACTTGAACGTGCACTCGAGAATGTAAATTTCAATGAAAATTTATACCGTGAGCGGCTTGAACGAACCGTTGAACTGTTTAAGCGCCTCAAAATGAACAGCGATCTCGATAAACTTGCAAGGCAGTACGAAGAGATGGCTGAACGGCTGATGCAGCAAAATGAAGAGAGTACGAACGAACAGTTATCGAGAGAACTGGAAACCATTCAGCAGGACCTCGAGAGTGTGGCCGATCAGCTTGATCAACTGGACAGCAATCCGCCTAAACGATCAGAAGAGATGCTCAGGGATTTAAAAGAGAGTGCTCAGCAAGAACTTCAGAATATCAGTGAACAGCTCGAACAGCTGATGCAGGATGCACAACAAAGTGGTGAAGAGAATGGTGGCAATGGTGAAAATGGCGAAAGCCCTTCAGAACAGATTCAGCAACAGCAGCAACAACTTGGGCAGCAAATGCAGCAGGAATCAGAGAGGTTCAGAAGCTCGATAGAGCAGATGGCAGGCCAGCAGCTTCAGGTAAATATCCTTGCACTTCAGCAGTCTCTCTACACACTTCTCGAGCTCTCTAATATGCAGGAATATCTCACACAAACTGCATCCGAAACCCGAAACCGGAACCAGGGTTTTGTAGATCTTGCACGAATCCAGAATAATGTGAGCAACCAGTTTTCAAACGTAGCGGATACACTCTTCCAGGTTTCGTCTGAGCTTCCGGGCGTGCCTAACCAGATCAACCGGAAAAAAGCAGAAGTTGAGAGAACCATCAGCAGCGCCATAGACCAGATGGTGGAACGTAACCAGCGCGGATCGTCCATATCAACCCGCGAAAGCCTGGGTGGCATTAATGACCTCACCTCTATGATCGCTTCCCTGATTGATCAGCTTATGGATCAGCAGAATGGAGGAGGTGGCGGCGGAAGCATGAGTATGCAACAGATGATTGAACAACTCCAGAACATGTCGGGCGATCAGCAGCAATTGAATCAGCAGCTGCAGGATATGATTAATGATGCCCAGGGAGACAGACTTTCACAAGATCAGCAGGAGAGGCTCGATCAGCTTGCACGCCAGCAGAATGAAATGCGCCGGCAGCTTCAAGAACTGCAACGAAGTGGCGCTTTGAACCAGGGAGACCGATTGCTCAGCGAAATGCAGCGAATGATTGAAGATATGGAAGACTCCATCAACGAAATGCGAGGCGGAATAACTGATCCACTTATGGTTCAGCGGCAGCAGAATATCCTCTCACGAATGCTCAGTGCGGAACAATCCCTGCAGCAGCGCGGTGAAGACGAAGAACGCGAAGGAACAGACCCCACACAGTATGAAAGAGTGCTCCCTCCGGATATGACACTGGAAGAGCTCCAGCAGGAGATCCGCGCCCGAATGCAGGACCCTAATTACACTCCATTCTCAGAACGCTATCAGCGAATTATTGAAATGTACTTTGAGCGACTTCGGCTTTTAGAAGAAGTTTAATAACCCCTCTGGGTTTATTTAAAAGGTTGTAACCACACTACTTTTTAAGGGCTTTTCTTGCCATATTCACATCTCTAACTATTAACCATACATAAGATTATGAGACAAACACTACCACTACTATTTATACTATTTCTATTCTTACAAATTCCCGCAATATCTCAATCTGTTGATCATCCATCGGTGGATATGGATGTGGTTGAAAGGATTGCCGAAGAGGGGCTTGAGCGTTCAGGGGTTATGAATTTTGCAAGCTGGCTTACCGATGTATATGGCCCGCGCCTTACCAACTCTCCCCAGATGGCCAATGCACTCAACTACACCAAAGAACAGTTCGAAGCTATGGGCCTCGAAAATGCTCACCTTCACCAGTGGGGACCGTTTGGTAAAGGTTGGGAACTGAACCGTTTTGCCATGCATGCAACAACACCTTACAGCTATTTTCCTATTACAGCATATCCAAAGGCCTGGTCACCGGGACATGACGGACCGGTACAGGGTGAAGTGGTTTTTATGCATGTTGAGAGCGTTGAAGATCTCGAGCGATATCGCGGAGAAATTTCTGACAAATTTGTAATGCTTGATCTTCCACAAGAGCCCGAACCGCAATGGAATGCCATTGCCAGCCGTGTAAGTGATGAGCGTCTGCTTGATCTCGCAAATGCATCTGCCCCGATTACAACCCAGCAATCAGGTGGAGGCGGTGGGGGCAGTTCTGCTGCTGCAGAGCGCGCTCAGCTTCGATATGAAATTCTCACATTTCTGCAGGAAGAGAAACCACTTGCACTGCTTGACTACGGTTACCGTGGCTGGTACGGCCAGATTGCGATCTCTGCAGCTGTAATGCCGCGTGAGCCTGGAACTTCATGGGCAGATGCTGTACGGGCACATGAAGCAGATATAGATGATATCATTCCTCAGGTTTCCCTGAAAAGAGAGCATTATGGCAGAATTTTCCGGATGCTTGAAAAAGATGTGCCGGTTGAAATTGAAATGGACCTAAGAGTAACCTTCCAGGAAGATGATCTCTACGGATACAACTCAATAGCTGAAATTCCCGGAACAGACCCCGACCTGAAAGATGAAGTGGTAATGCTTGGTGCCCACCTCGATTCGTGGCATGCCGCTACCGGTGCTACTGATAACGCCGCCGGCTCTGCGGTTATGATGGAAGTTATGCGCATTCTGAAAGCCATCGGCGTTGAACCCAGAAGAACTATTCGTATAGGACTCTGGGACGGAGAAGAGCAGGGACTTCACGGATCACGTCATTACGTATCTGACCATTTTGCTGAAGCAAGCGGCGGCTGGGGAGCGTCCGCTGAGATAGAGTACAAAGATGATTACGATAATTTCTCTGCTTACTACAACATCGACAACGGAACCGGACAGGTTCGTGGAATCTACCTGCAGGAGAACGAAAATCTTCGCTTACTTTTCAGAGAGTGGCTGCAGCCTTTTGCAGACTGGGATGCAACTACCGTAACCTACGGTAATACCGGCTCAACCGATCATGTATCCTTCGACCGTGTGGGGCTTCCCGGTTTCCAGTTCATTCAGGATCCTATCGAGTACTTCACGATGACTCACCACTCAAACATGGACTATTATGAGCGACTGGTTGAACAGGATCTGCAGCGGACAGCTGTTATTGTGGCAACATTTGTTTATCACACTGCAATGCTGGATGAAAAACTTCCCAGGAAATAGACTCTTCCAAACCAGCTGAAACTTTTAAGCTTTTAACATGCTGCAGAGGTATAAATGATAATCCATTTTTGAACCTCTACAGCATTTTTTATTGAGCCTCCCTCCTTTCCAATTGCCCAATTGCTTATACTTTTGCATTTTCAGCGTAATTATAAATCAAACCTGTTTTTTACTATGAGACGCATCTTCCACAATATTTTTACCGGTTTACTTCTTTTTATCATTATCCCGGCCGTTCATGCTCAATCCGTTCTGCCTGAAGATTTTGATGAGTGGATTGAAACCTCTATGCAGCAGTGGGATATACCGGGGATGTCGGTTGCAGTGGTTAAAGATGGTGAGATCATTCTTACAGAAGGTTATGGGGTTCTGAAACTGGGCGAGGAACAACAGGTTGACCATCACACACAATTTGGAATAGCCTCGGTTAGTAAACATATGACGGCATCCTCACTCGCAATTCTTGTAGATGAGGGTAAAATCAGCTGGAATGACAAAGTCATCAAACATATTCCTTGGTTTGAGCTGAGTGATCCATGGGTTACCGCCAATGTAACCATTCACGATTTGCTTACCCATCAGGTTGGGGTTGGCAGAATGCTGGGTAACCGCCTTCAGTTTATGACCGATCGGTCCCGCGACGAGCTGCTATACCGTATGCGTTATCTCGATTTTGAACAGCCATTCCGCTCTGATTATGTGTACAGCAATGTGATGTACACCCTTGCCGGTGAAATTGTAACAGCCGTTAGCGGACAAACCTGGGATGAGTTTATGGCCGAACGGTTTTTCAAGCCAATGGGGATGAGCCGAAGCAATACATCCATCAATGATCTCCACAGTGATGGAAATGCCGCACATCCACATCAATATATCAACGGCGAAGTGGTAACGATCCCCATTCGAAACTGGGATGTGGCTTCCCCCGCCGGTGGTGTAAATTCCACAGCGTATGACATGGCCAAATGGATGCTTCTGCAGCTAAACTCAGGGAGCTTTGAAGATGATCAATACATTTCAGCGAGATCACTTCAGGCTATACAGACCCCTCAAGTATCACTCGGGGCTTCCGGCGTGGATGCATCTCAACGAAGTTATGGGTATGGATACAACATCACCGATTACCGGGGTTACCGGTTACTCTCGCATGGCGGAGCAACTGATGGAATGAACACTACCTACATCCTGCTTCCGGAAGAGAATCTGGGAATCATTGTGATGACCAACGTTTTCAACACATTTCGGGAAGCCGTTGCCCGCACCATTATCGATCACGTTCTGGATGTGACCGACCAAGACTGGAATGAGCTCTACCTGAATTCCTATAAAAATCAGTACGAAGTAGTAAAAGCAGAGCGCGAGGCATTTGAGGCCACCCGAATTTCCGGTACAACAACCACACACTCCCTTGATGCTTACGCCGGCCGTTTTTACAGCAGTTTGTACGAATATGCTGAAGTTAATTATGAAAACGGCGAACTGGTTCTCACAATTTTTGATGATGAAAACCTTACGGCAGATCTTGAACACTGGCACCATAACACATTCCGAATAAATTGGCGTAATCCTGCACAACGGGAGGAGTTTCTTCAGTTCCGGATGAACATCGAGGGAGAAATCGATGGTGTGGAAATTCAATACACATTACGTCCCAGACTGCTACAGGTTGGTGCTTATCCAACCAACTATTACCGAAACGTACTCTATACACGAACCCAATAAGGTCTATTTATGAGTGATTCACACAGAACACTGTATGATGAAATCAAAGATTTCCTGGAAGCTGAGCGGCAGGTGTATGGTGAATTTTCCGTACCCGAACTGAAAGAAATTCATGATGAGGAAGCCACAGTAGTGACCCCTGATGTGGCCGAGGAAGAAAATGTACGGTACGAAGTCTCCTCCTTAGAACCTGAAGTTGAAAAAACAACGGAAGAGAAAATAGGCTCCTGCAATACACTTGAAGAGCTTCGGGAATTGTGTGGCCAAGCTGAAGAGCTCAAAACAGATCTTGAAAATACAAATCTTGTATTTGGTGTAGGAAACCCCAAAGCCGATCTGATGCTGATTGGTGAAGCACCCGGAGAGCAGGAAGATATCCGGGGAGAACCGTTTGTTGGAGCCGCCGGAAGATTACTCAATAAAATACTTGCTGCGATCAGGTTTGAAAGAAGTGATATCTATATAGCCAATATCCTGAAACACCGCCCGCCCGGAAACAGAAACCCAAATCCGGAAGAGTGCAAAAACAGTCTGCCCTATCTCTATCGCCAAATAGAACTTATTGACCCAAAAATTATCTTATGTCTTGGAAAAATTTCAGGGAATACGATGCTGGGCGGCGAAAATACTCTTAAAAGTATGAGGAGCAAAAAGCACAACTTTAGGGGAATTGAACTCTATGTGACCTATCACCCTGCGGCGCTGCTTCGAAATCCCCAGTGGAAACGGCCCACCTGGGAAGATGTTCAACTGGTACGTAAACGGTATGATGAGCTTGGCGGAAAGCCTTAAATCAAACTTTTTGATACTTTCGCATCACAAGCTTCGGGGTTCTGTCAACCTTATAAATTCCCCAGTGTTTTTCCGGCTCAAGAGGTTCGGTCGACCCTTTCCACGGTTCATCAAACGCTTCAAAGAAAAATGTGAGGATATTTTCTTCTTCCACCCAGGCCATCAGCTTTTCAAAATAGATTTTTTGATAGAGTTCATTCACATTTTCCGGGTTGATACCCCGCCCGTTCGAGTTGGTAGCCCAACCTGCTTCCGTAATAATCACCGGCTTGTTGGGATATTTATCACCAACGGAATAGTAGTTCTCTTTGGTGTATTCAAGGGCCTCATCAATATGTTTGTACTCCCAAACCGGATAGGTATGCACAGAGATAAAATCGAGCTCGTGAGCTAAATTCTCCAGTTTAAAATGCCAGGGTTCATAGTTCTCACAAAAGGTTACCGGCTGATTTGCTTCTGCCTTCACCTGGTTTGCATACTCAATCACTTTGTTTTCGTGAACATAATGATCTGTCCACCCCACACAGGCTTCATTTCCAACAGAGAGAGAAAAGATGATATCCGAATATCTATTGGCAAGTTCAATCAGTTTTTTAATCTTATTCCGATTCAGTTCGGTGTTTTTTTCAAGATCATCTTCTGAATAAACACCTCCCCAGGGACAATTGAAATTGTTCATCTCTGCTTCAATAAATGCTCCCAGCATGATCTTAAAGTCCAGATTTTCATTCTCAATCACATCAAGAGTGGTGATTGTATGCAAGTCACAATCGTACATCCTCAGATATTTGAAATCCGGCCTTAAGATCATAAGATCTTCTTTTACTTCTTCATACGAGGGATAATTTTCACCCGGAACCTGCCCTTCTCTGAAGCCGGAGTAGCAAATTGCCCTGCCAGGCTCAATCCCTAAAGTTTTGAATGTATCCATTACCCAAACTTCAGTTTACCTTTACTATCCCATACGCCCCAGTATGCACCTACTTCACCTTCTGCATCCACTTTCCAGGCTTCATCGAACGATGAGAAATAGAAGGTTTCAATATTATTCTCTACAGCCCACAGATGCGTATTTATAAAATATTTCTTTGCATTTTTGTAAGAAGGATTTGCACCTCCCAAACCTTCGCCTTTGCTTGGCCATCCGGTTTCAGTAATTACAACACGCTTGCCTTTACCCGCATCAATACCGAGCTGATACATATGACGCATGTGGTCAAACGAATATTCGAACGGAGTACCTTCCCAATAAGGGTAGCAATTACATAGAATTAAATCACATAAATCAGATAATTGTGGTCGCTGAACAAACTCATAATAGGCATCCACGTAACCTACGGGGATATCCGGCAATTGTGTTTTTACTTCTTCAATGTATTTAAGCAATTGATCTTCTGTAAGATCATCTCTGTATAGTACTTCATTCCCAACTGCAGCAATATCTACAAATCCTTTATCTGCAAGTTTAATAAGGCCATCAATCTCTTCACGATTTTTTTCAAGGTCATCACTTAACCACGCGCCAACCAACGTTTTCATGCCAAACTGTTTGGCAACTTTGGGAATCCATTCGTTCCCTTCTGTACATGAAAATGAGCGAATCCATTTCGTGTGAGGTGCCAAAATCTCCATTCTTCGGCGAATCTGCTCTTCTGATATGATATCACCCGGCTGCTGCCCCTCTTCATACAGACTGAAACAAAATCCATGTACGCCTCTGTTTAATACGTCAAGAAAAATACTCTTGAGTTCATCTTCGGACATACTTTTTAGCGAATTGATCTGTTCCGGTGTATTTGTCCCCTTATAGCTTAAAAATTTTTCTGATCTGAAAGACATTCCCTATCTCTTTATTTAATGTGCGCTTTATCAATAGAATACTTTTAAAAATTCTGAACTAAGAATTCTATTTTATAAAAACAGAACCGGCCATTTAGACCGGTCCTTGTTTTTGAACACCAAAAATATTTTGGCTTATATTAAGTCGGTAATTTTACTACCAACTGTTACTGCTTGATAAATCTGAAGTACCAGGTTGCTTCGTCTACATCAGGATTCCATCCATCGATTCTGATCTCAAGTGTTTCATCGTTATCAGACAGCTCATAGGTATATGTGATGCGATTATTGGCAGGATTTCCATCTTCACCACCATTATGTACTTTGGGTAGTCCCAAAAATACGCCTTCACCTTCAATAGTTACTGAATTATTTAACGTTGACCAATCTCCAACAGTGCTTCCATCATGCGGAGCAACAGGTGCACCACAGCCTTCTGCATCAACTCCTTGCCATTCTTCTAACCAGGTTTCCTCACCTAATACGTTTTGGAATGATCCATCATCGCCAAACACGTATTGATCTTCGTATAAGCAAGCTCTGTTTTCTACGTCACCTGAACTAATTGACCACCAGGACAGATCTGTAGCTGTAGGACCTACTGCAAGTGAACCTGCGGTTGGATCAAGAACCCAGGTGCCTACCAGTGCAGGATCTAGTTCTTCTGTTGGATCTGGATCCGGATCGGGGTCTGGATCTATGATAGATACACTATCATCACTACACGCACTAAGCGCGAACATTATACTCACTAATATGAGTAAGAATTTATTTGTTTTCATGATTTTATCTTTGTTTTTGTTTTGGGTTTTATTTATTAGTTAAGAAACTGTATTTATTATTTTTACAATTTCTTTGCTTCTCATAACTCACCTCTTCGGCGAACAAGTTCTTTTTGAATTTCTTCTGATTCTTGGGACAGTATCAGACTTTTGAAAATTGGAAAGTTGTTCTTTTCTAAAAGACATTTTAATTCACTTTTAGTTGTTCATTTTTATTCCAAAGACCCCATCTGGCACCAACATCACCTTCATGGCGGGCTTTCCAGGATTCGTCAAATGATGCGAAGTAGAAAACTTCAACTTCTTCTTGCTCACTCCATTTTTTCAATCGAATGAAATACTTCATCATATTTTCAACGGAAGGTTCGGCCTGATCAACGCTTCTACCATAGGTTGGCCAGCCGGTTTCTGCGATGATCACTTTCTTGTCACCAGCAAAATTATTTATCACCTCATACATCTTTGCCAAATAGAGGGATGAATGTTCGGCATCGTAGCCTTCCCAAAATGGATAACAATTGGCAAGTACAACATCACATGCTTTAATCACTTTTGGGCTGAGATGGAGTTGATAATATGTATCCACGTAACTAACCATTACTCCGGGTAACGCCTCTTTTACCTGTTGGATGTACGCAACGATCTCATCCTCACTCAGTTCATTTCTGAGCAGACATTCGTTACCAACGGTGACGATATCTGCATGACCTGCTTTGGCTACCTTAATTAGATTTTTAATCTCTGTTTCATTTGCTTCCAGGTTGTTATCAATCCAGGCTCCAACCAAGGTTTTTAATCCCATTTGTTTGGCAATTTCGGGGATCCACTCATTACCATCTGTACAGGAGAATGAACGGATCCATTTAGTATACGGAGCCACCACCTTCATTCTTTTCTCTATTTGTTTTCTTGAAAGCTGATCTCCCAGGTTTTGGCCTTCCAGGTAAGGACTGAAACAGAAGCCATGAATACCGCTGTTCAGCGACTCTTTAAAGCTTCTTTTTAATTTACTATTGCTGAGTTTGTTGATTTCAGATGCGATAACTTCCACTTCGGAATCGACAGAGGTCATAGAGAGCAAACGGTCTTTTTGGTAAGAATAAGGTACAGCAACTGCATCTTTTTCTGCTTTTCGGGCATCTAAGATCACCCGGACATCATTCGCTTTCTCTTCGGTTACGTCATAGTCTCGCATTACCCAAAGTGCCACCAATGTTCCAAACATGGGTAAAGCCGAGAAGAATAATCTCAATCCCGTGATTGCCCCTTCAGGCTGAACAGACAGATTACCATCAAAACCCACTACGGTAAGAATGACCCCGCTTAATCCACCGGCTATCGCAAAACCAAACTTCACCATATACCAGTAAATCGCACCGAATATTCCCTCCCTCCGTTTTCCGTAATTGAGTTCATCTATATCAATTACATCAGCTGTCATCGACATCATCAACACAAACAGACTGCCGATCCCGAATGAGTGAAATGGTAAGGCCAGCAAGAACATCCATGGTTTTCCGGGAACAAAAAGGAACCACAAACTCGCATACCCAAACAGTGCTATTGTTTGAGCTATCATGAATGCTCTTTTCTTGCCAAGTACTCTTGACATACGAGCTACAATAGGGATTACCAAAAATGTGGTCACCAGTGCACCGACGCTACCAAAGAGAGGGATCCAAATGCCTGCTTCGCCTGCGTCTCCGCCAAACATATACCATACAACAATGAAGAAAACAAACCCGGCAACGGTGTTAAAGGCATTAAAAATGAAAAAGGTAGCAATACAGAGCTTTCTGAATGGGGTTAACGATAATGCCTCCTTGAACCCTCTGACGATTTCTTTGAGGCTCCGCTTAACGTTGTTCAGTGTCAGCGATTCATAATCTTCATT
>JAFIES010000005.1 GCA_020832415.1 Balneolaceae bacterium
AATCAGATGGCGGCTCCAAACAGCCCGCAGTGGTTCAATACAGGTTTACACTGGGCATACGGTATAAATGGACCTGCTCAAGGTCATTACTATGTAGATTCAAAAACAGGCAAACTCACAAAATCAAAAGATGCCTACACACATCCACAGCCACACGCCTGTTTTATTCAGAGTGTTGATGATGACTTGGTAAATGAGGGTGGTATCATGGATCTGTGGGTTCGTGAAGCAAGACTTTTTAAATACGGTTCTGGAACCGGTTCTAATTTCTCCGATTTGCGTGGTTCAGGGGAGTCACTGAGTGGTGGCGGAAGATCTTCCGGGTTGATGAGTTTTCTGAAGATTGGAGACCGTGCTGCTGGAGCAATCAAATCGGGCGGAACAACACGTCGTGCAGCTAAAATGGTTACACTGGATCTGGATCACCCCGATATTGAAGAGTACATCAACTGGAAAGTTCGTGAAGAGCAGAAAGTGGCCGCAATTGTAACCGGTTCAAAAATTGCCGAAAAACATCTCAAAAAGATTATTCAGCTCTGCCAGCAGCCTGTCGAAATCGATGGGAAGTCATACAATGGAGCCGTAAGCCGTGATCCAATCAAAAATAAAGATCTCGGAAAATCCATACGGGAAGCCAAACGCGATCAGGTTCCTTTAAACTATATCGAGCGAGTAATTCAGCTGGCGGCACAAGGCTTTACAGATATTGAGTTTGATACGTATGATACGGATTGGAATTCAGAAGCTTACATGACCGTGAGCGGCCAAAACTCAAACAACTCTGTCCGAATTCCAAACAGTTTTATGAAAGCTGTGATGGATGATGGTGACTGGAACCTGATTGGCAGAATTGAAAAGAGAAATGCCCGCAATGAAGGACGTGAGCCGAAGCCAATGAAGAGTCTCAAGGCACGTGATCTTTGGGATCAAATAAGCTATGCAGCGTGGTCTTGTGCAGATCCGGGAACTCAGTATCATGATACAATTAACGAGTGGCATACCTGTCCCGAAGATGGTGAGATCAAGGCAAGTAATCCTTGTTCGGAATACATGTTTCTCGACAACACAGCATGTAATCTTGCATCACTCAACCTGATGAAATTCTTTAAAGATGA
Source organism: Balneolaceae bacterium (assembly GCA_020832415.1). Classification (GTDB taxonomy): domain Bacteria; phylum Bacteroidota; class Rhodothermia; order Balneolales; family Balneolaceae; genus Rhodohalobacter. Next base: position 1,116 of record JAFIES010000005.1, read on the forward strand.
AACGTGCAGCGAATTTGATGTAGAATCTATCCGCCACGCATCAAGAATCTGGACAACCGTTCTTGAAATATCTGTTCTGATGGCTCAATTCCCATCAAAAGAGATTGCAGAGCTCTCTTACATATTCAGAACTCTGGGCCTGGGCTACGCAAACATTGGTGCAGCTTTGATGGTACTCGGTGTACCTTATGACAGTGATGAAGGCTGTGCGATTGCCGGTGCTTTAACATCCATCATGCACATGAAGGCGTATGCCACAAGTGCTGAACTCGCCAAAGAGCTGGGTACATTCGAAGGATACGAGCGAAACAAAGAGCATATGCTCAAAGTGATGAGAAATCACAAACGGGCCGCTTACAATGTTCCTGTTAATGAGTATGAAGGGCTCACAATTGCCCCAATGGGAATTAGTGATGAATACTGCCCGGATTATTTACTTAAAGCAGCGCAGGAAGACTCTGACAATGCTGTAACACTCGGTGAAAAAAATGGATACAGAAATGCACAGGTCACAGTGATTGCTCCGACCGGAACCATTGGCCTGGTTATGGATTGTGATACAACCGGAATTGAGCCGGATTTTGCACTTGTTAAATTCTAAAAACAGGCCGGTGGCGGATACTTCAAGATTATTAATCAAAGTGTGCCATTAGCGCTGAAGAACCTTGGTTACAGCGAAAAAGAGATTGATGAAATCATTCGCTATGCAAAAGGATCAGCAAGCCTTGAGGGTTGCCCTCACATCAATAAAAAGAGCCTGAGTGAAAAAGGGTTCACGGATGATAAATTACAGGCAATTGATGCTGCACTACCCGGAAGCTTCGACATTAAGTTTGCCTTTAATCACTGGACACTGGGTGAAGATTTCTGCAAAAATGAGCTCGGTATAACAGAGCAACAGCTATCTGACCACAATTTTGACATGCTCCGATTCCTTGGATTTTCACGGGAGCAAATTCAGCAGGCAAATGATTATGTTTGCGGAACCATGACCGTTGAAGGTGCCCCGCATCTGAAAGATGAACATCTGCCGGTATTCGATTGTGCCAATAAATGTGGACGAACAGGTACCAGGTACATTTCCGCGAAAGGACACATCAACATGATGGCAGCTGCACAGCCGTTTATCTCTGGTGCAATTTCGAAAACAATTAATCTTCCGAATGAAGCAACCGTTGAAGATTTTAAAGATGCATACATGCTTTCCTGGCAGAAGATGCTCAAAGCAAATGCACTTTACAGGGATGGTTCCAAATTGAGCCAGCCACTGAATTCAATGAGTGATGTTCTTGAAGAGCTTGAGGATGAGAATGAAGATACTGCCATTGCTCAAGATCGTATTGTTCAAACAGCTGAGAAAATCATCCACAAGTATGTGGCCCGCAGACAAAGATTACCATTCAGACGCAGCGGCTATACACAGAAAGTGAAGATTGGTGGCCAAAGCGTATACCTTAGAACAGGTGAATATGACAACGGTCAGCTGGGTGAAATTTTTATTGATATGCATCGCGAAGGAGCGGCATTCAGAAGTTTGATGAACTGCTTTGCGATTTCTATATCACTTGGTTTACAACATGGCGTGCCACTTGAGGAATTTGTAGATGCTTTTGTGTTTACAAAATTTGAACCAAGCGGAATGGTTAGTGGCAGTCCTCATGTGAAAATGACCACATCTGTGATCGATTATATCTTCAGAGAACTTGCAGTAACCTATCTGGGCCGGGATGATTTAGCTCATGTTGCCCCTGAGGAAATACTGCTTAGAAAATTAAAGCCAGCAGAAGAGCAAGAATTAGCTGATGAGGTTGAAAAACAATCAAAAAAGAAGCAAATTATAACAGTTAAGTCAGAGGAGCCCGCTTTGAAGGTTCAGTCTGCAGTAAGTGATGATGCAGACACTGATTATGACCGTGCTAAGCAGCTTGGATATACCGGTGATTCTTGCCCGGAATGCGGAAGCATGACCATGATCAGAAACGGAACTTGCCTGAAATGTATGACCTGTGGGTCAACAACAGGCTGCTCTTGACATAAAGTGGCCGGTTTATAGCCGGTCATCTTAGGCTTGATATGTCAAAATCAAAACCCGATGGGTCGATCCCCCGTCGGGTTTCTTTTTTATAATCCGTATTCAAATCTGAAAAAATGAAAATACTCTACATATTTCCTCATCCGGATGACGAATCATTTGGCCCTGCACCTGCCATCGCTGCACAACTAAGGCAGGGATTTGAAGTTCACCTGCTAACACTCACAAAAGGCGAGGCTACCAAACAGCGGTTTAAACTTGGAGTCGACAAAAAAGAGATGGGTGAGATTCGCTTTAAAGAGATGAAATGTGTAGAAAAGACTTTGGGTTTATCAGGTATGACGGTTTTGGATCTTCCGGATGGTGAAC
>JAFIES010000007.1 GCA_020832415.1 Balneolaceae bacterium
GCCCTGAAAATACAATGGCCGCCTTTAAACGAGCTCATGAACTTGGAGCAGATGTGGTTGAGATTGATCTTTATACGAGCAGCGATGGCCATCTGTTTATTCTGCATGACTCAACATTAGACCGAACGACTGACGGAGAGGGAAAGGCCACAGAATTAACACTGGAAGAGCTTCAGGCATTGGATGCCGGCTCTTGGTTTGGGTCTGAATTCACCGGTGAGCATATACCTTCATTTCGGGAAGTTTTGGATTGGGCAACTCGGGAAAATGTGGTGCTACTTTTGGACTTAAAAGAAACAGGTTGGGACTTTGCAACTAATGTTGCAAGTGATGTGCAGTCCTATGGCATTGAAGAGAATATGGTAGTAGGTGTGCGCTCACCCGAACAGGCTGGAGAGTTTCGTGAGTTGATGCCACGTGCCAGGCAACTTGCGTTTATGAGATCACCAGATGATATTGAGGCCTATTCAGATGAGGGGGTAGATGTGCTCCGTTTATGGTTACGATGGCTCGATGAAGACCCTACACTGGCAAACCGAGTAAAAAAGACCGGGAAAAAATTAATGATTAATGGTACTCTGGGTGAGTTAGATGAAGGGAGGAGAATAATGAACTTTGAGCCTGATTGGATTTTAATTGACGATATCGTACAGCTTAAGGAATCGTTACTTGTGATTACTTTAGAGAATAAAGATGAATTTGAACAGGTTGAGCATGTAAATACTGGTTCAAGGCATCTTGTTATTGTAGTTGATGGGCTAAGGCCGGATTATGTGACACCAGAAATTATGCCCCATGTATTTAATATGGGTGAACACGGGGTAGTTGGTGAGCGATCGGCTGCGGTTTTCCCCACATTTACAAGACCGAACAGAACAGCTATTCCGACTGGTAGTTATCCTGGAACTCATGGAGTGGTGCACAATGAGTTATATCATCCCAAACTTGAATCATCAATCCATTCAGGCAATCTGAATCAGATGACAGAATTCGAGAATGTGACAGGGACACCTATGGTTACTACAATTTCACTCGGAGAAATGCTGGAACAAAATGGGGATAGATTACTGAGTGTAGGTTATGCATCATGGCTGCTTAATCATAAAGCAACCGGTAAAGGATGGCAGATGCCCGGCAATTTCCAACCTGCAGAGATTGAATATGAAATTATACAAGCTGTGGGCGAAGCACCTGGTGGAGGAAGAACTCCTGAGCTAACAAGTTGGACAATAGATCTATATCTACACGATTCTCTTGGTGATGATCCTGCTGAAGTGGTATTAATGTGGATCGGTGTAGTTGATGCAGTTGCGCATGCTTATGGTGTTGGTGCACCTGAAACCCTTGAGGCAGTGTCTCATGTTGATGCAGAAATAGGCCGGATTTTACAGGTACATCAAGATCATGGGCTTAGTAATCAGGTGAATATTTTTGTTACCAGTGATCATGGATTTACGCAAAGCAAAGGAGGGTTTAATACATCAAACCTGCTTCGAAAAGCCAATTTGGAAAATCATGTGGATGTGGCACGAAATATGTTTTTTGTAAAAAGTGGTGAGTTCACTCATAAAGAACAGTTAGTTGAGGTGATGCACCGTGATGAAAATGTAGGTACCATATACTCTTTGCCATCCGAACCGGGAAGCATAGAGGGGAAAATTCCTGGTACATTATCTACTGATTTGATTCATTGGACTCATGAACGCAGCTCAGACATTCTCGCATCCCCAGCGTGGAATGATGAAAAAAATGAATTTGGATGGAAGGGTACTACAACCAGAGGAGGTACTGCGACTCACGGCTCTGACAGCCCTTTTGATATCCATATTCCATTGATAGCCTATGGCCCGGATATAAAAAGCGGAATACGAAGTTCTGTGCCAACCGGCAACATCGATTTTACCCCAACCATTTTACACCTTCGCGGAATCAGTCCGCCGGCGAGTATGGACGGACGGATATTGCATGAATTACTTAAAGGAGGGCCAGATCCGGCGAGTATTGAAATCCACGAATATAATCATGGAGTTTCAAAAACCTATCCTGATGGATTTTATTATGAAACTGAGTTGAAAATAAAACGAGTAGGGTCAACTTCTTATTTACAAAGTTCCCATACAGTTCGGAAGGAGTCAGTGGAAGAATTGGATTGATTATAAAATTTTTTATAAATGACAAAGAAGACTGGGTTAAGTAAAAAAGAAGAGGCAGTACAGTATTTTAAAAGGATTTTGAATAGAGTTGATCCTATTCAAATTTTGCCGGATATAATGACATGGGATAATGACAAAAAAATATTGAGTATTTACAATGAGGTCTATCAATTAAGGCCCGGGCAAAAGATTTATGTAATTGGGACCGGAAAAGCTTCTGTACAAATGGCATTGGCTATAGAAAAGATTTTTGGAGACCGGATTGAAGATGGATTAATAATTGCACCAAGTGGAATAGAATCGGATTTGAAGTTCATCAAAATGTTGATAGGGTCACACCCTCTGCCCGATTCCAAGAGCTGCTATTCTTCACTGCAACTTGTTTCTTTTATTGAGAATATCCCAGATCAGTCTATAGTATTAAATTTGATTTCTGGAGGTACATCTTCTCTTTTTTGTGTTCCTTCTGACGGCTTGACTATAGATCAAATCATGGATTTATATAAAAAACTCATTAATTCAGGTGCATCAATACATGAGATTAATACAGTCAGAATAGCTTTTTCCAATGTAAAGGGTGGGCGTTTACTTGAGATATTAAATAAAACAATACTTGTTGACCTGATTGTTTCGGATGTCACAGATGATGATAAGCGATATATCGGAAGCGGCCCCACCACTGCTCAGGAAATCTCATTTAAAGAGGCTTTGAAGATTTTGACAGAATTCAACCTGTGGGATGATTTGGCACCAGCTTTAAAAAATCATTTGCATAATTGTATTGAAAGGGAAATCAGTGTTTCAAAAACAAGTGACTTTGATCAGCATTATAGCTGGATTATTTCATCTGCACAGAAACTCGCAGACGATTTAGCCGGGTTTTTGGAAGCTTCTGGTTATAGAACTATTAAGGCAAGTTCTGCATGGTATGGTGATATCTCTGATTTTGAAAAGCTTATCATTTCAAAGATTGAATATGCCATACAGCTGGAAAACATACCCGTTTCATTAATTTTTTATGGAGAGTGCACTGTAAAAGTAAGTGGAAGTGGGAGCGGAGGTCGAAATCAGGAGTTAGCCCTTCGGATGGCAAAACAGTTAAAGAACTACAGTTCAGAAATTGTTTTTATCAGTGTTGGAACAGATGGGATTGATGGCCCTACGGATGCAGCAGGAGCTGTGGTTGACCAAAAAACATATCAAGAGGCAATATTGAAAGGTGTAGACCCGGATGAATATCTAAAAAATAATGACAGTTATAACTTTTTTAAAAAAGTAGGAGGTCACATTAAAACTGGTCCCACCGGAAATAATCTAATGGACCTTCAAATAGTTCTGATTTCTTAAAATAGACTTATCAAGAAAATTTACTCGTAAACTTGATAAATATTTCGGTGACAAAAATGGTCTTTATTACAGATCTAAGTGATGATGATAAACTTCCGTAGCTGGAAAGGCTATCACCCATATGGTAGCTTACTAAATCCCGGACAATGAATTTGTTCGGGATTTTTTTTGAGTACGGGTTTTTATTAAAACAGTTTTTTCTGAATAGCTCTGATTAAGAATCAGATAGCAAGATAAGTTAATCTTGAAATGAACCCGTGTGAATTTAAGCTATTTGAACTCCAGACCTCTCCCTTTCTGCAATTTTTGTCGATGACTTTGCAACATATTTATTCCCGAAAGCATCTGTTAATAAATAGAGTGTTAGAGTTCGTTTTGAGAGATGGAAAATTGATCTTGAATCACCATATTACATAAGCAGCTGGTATTCATATACAGGTCTTACATACGATAATAAAATTATGTAGCATGGCCGCTTAGTTATGATCATACATTTAGATAAATCCGGTAGAAATAAAGATAATCAGACGAAAAGAAAGGATAGTATCATGAGTAAAACCAAAGACTTTTTAAGAAGAAATAAACTTTTTGGATCCGATATTGACCTGGATCAATATGTTCGCGCTTTTCATGAAGAGATGACGCTTGGGCTTGAAGGGAAGGAAAGCTCACTTGAAATGATTCCGACATATATTGAAGCAGATAACGAATTTTTGAAGGATACTCCTGTTTTGGCAATTGATGCTGGTGGTACAAACTTCAGAGCTGCGGTGATCACGTTTCACGAGGATGGAGATACTGAAATTGGAGAAATTCATCACCACCCGATGCCGGGGGTTGACAAAGAAATTTCAGCAGCTGAATTTTTTGAAACGATGGCCGGCTATATCGAACCACTTGTAGACAAAACCGATAAAATCGGATTCTGTTTTTCATACGCCACGGAGATTTCTGCCGACAAAGATGGGAAATTACTCCATTTCACCAAAGAGGTAAAGGCTCCCGAAGTGGTGGGAAAAATGATCGGCAAATCACTTTTGGAAGTCCTGAAACGTCCCGAAAAAGAGATTGTTCTGCTGAATGATACTGTTGCAACCCTGCTCGCCGGAAAGTCTGCAAGTATCGGTAAAACGTATGATTCGTATGTTGGTTTCATATTAGGAACAGGCTCAAACATCAGCTACATAGAGAAGAACAGCAACATTTTGAAAATGAGTGATCTCGATCCGGAAAGGAGCCAGATCATCAACACTGAATCGGGCAATTTTGCACGAACACAGCGCACAGCACTCGATCTGCAGTTCGACAACTCAACAACAAGTCCCGGAATTGGTATTTTGGAGAAGATGTTTTCCGGCGGGTATTTTGGCAACTTATGCCTGACTGTTTTAAAAGCTGCAGCAGATGAAAACCTCTTCACAGAAGAGGTCGCCGGGAGCCTCTTGAAAATCCAATCTCTATCTTCTGAGGATGCCAATGATTTTGTTAGCAAACGCAACACAGAAAAGAGTGTCTTAAACGGATGTTTTAGTTCTGAAACAGATGCTGAAGCAGCAACTCTGATTATCGATACACTCATTGATCGTGCCTCTGCTTTAGTGGCAGGCACACTGGCCGCAATTGTTCTGAAGACCGGTAAAGGGAAACGTGCTGACAGCCCGGTTTTGATCACCATTGAAGGCACTACGTTCTATAAACTCCACAAATTGAAGGAGCGATTTGAAACGTACTTTTTTAACTATCTGACCGGTGATAAGAAACGGTACGTCGATTTTATCGAAGTGGAAAAATCAAGTCTGATCGGAGCAGCTCTTGCCGGATTGATTGAGTAGATTAAAATTGCCGAAGAGATTTGGTGACTTTCGTTAAGCGTTTGTGTTTATAAATGTTGATACAGGATATTCACATAAAAACTATTCATCTGCAGAAATATCGATTGAGGCGGCAACTTTTTCATTGATATGATTGCCGTTTATGCTGGAATCCATGCCACAAATATTCAATGATTGTTTTTGTGATCAGGATATATAAATTCCGAATTTCTTTTTGAGAAAACGCGTGTTTATGATAATACTGGAGCAGAACTGCATGCTTAAAACCTAAAGAGCATCATTCCCTTCATATTTCAACTCTTCTTTCCACTATAAAAATATTAGCAGATCATTTCTGATAGTTCCAACTATTTTAACATATCTTATCTGCAAATCTAATTTTTTGAACGCTTTTTACTCGTAAACTCTCAGAAGCTATATTGATAATGAAAATCATTTATAATCATATTTTTTGTATAACGCTGGCTGTAGCAGCACTTTTTTTAATGGTACCAAATCAGAGTAATTCTCAAAATTCCGGCCTGTCACCACAAACTTCTGATGGTTTTGAAACCGGCGACTGGAGAAATTTTCGTCCGCACTACATTGGAGATTCCGGTGAATTTATCCGGCCAAATTTTTCCATAAACAGTACAGACCCGATTTCCGGGAATTATTCACTACAGTGGCAGGGAAATGATGAAGAGCACGAATGGATTAAAGTGAGCAACGCATTTTACCTGGAGCTGCCTGCAAAGGTGAGTTTCGATTTCCGTGTGGAAGCTGATGATACCGACTGGTCGATAGGGCTGCGGCTGCTGGAAACCTTCGACCGTTTTGCCGGTGTTCGTTTCAGCCCGCGCGGCAACGGGCGTTTTCAACTTTCGCTTGAGGATCTGAGCGGTTCAGCATCCGGGATGCGTGCGGAAAACGGTGGTGTTTACCGGCTGACGCTCCAGCGATTTGACCATGATGATGTTCTGGCGACTCTCATCGATGTAAATAACGGTCAGGAGATAGCTAAACTCAACGGGCTGAGCAGTGTAACTCCTGAGGCATTGGGTATTTATGTGTACACCGGTGAAGGCAGCAACGCGGTAATTGATTTTGATAATATTGATGTGGAGTCTGCACCGTATCGTTTGCGATCGGGCGAATGGTCACGATCGCCTCATTTTGTAGTGCTCCCGCAGCTTCCTGATGTGGCTGAAGACCAAGGCAACTGGGTG
>JAFIES010000012.1 GCA_020832415.1 Balneolaceae bacterium
CACCCAGAATCCGGTGGAGCAGGAAGGAACCTACAGTCTGCCCGAAGCCCAGGTTGACCGGTTCATGCTGAAACTGAAAATCGGCTATCCATCAAAAGAGGAAGAGCTTATCATCATGCGGAAGATGGCTCGTACAGGTGAAAAAGTTGAGCTCAAATCTGTAGTAACACCGAAAAAAATTCTCGATGCCCGAAAGGTTATCAATGAAATCTATGTGGATGAAAAAGTAGAGAGATACATCATCGATCTGATTTTCGCAACCCGTAACCCCGATGATTACCAGTTGGGCGAACTGAAGGATCTTATCGCTTTTGGTGCCTCACCAAGAGCTTCTATCAACCTGAATCTGGCGGCACGTGCACATGCGTTTATGGAACACAGAGCGTATGTTACTCCTGAGGATTTGCGAATAATAACATCGGACGTGCTTCGCCACAGAATCATACCTACATTTGAAGCAGAAGCAGAAAACATAACCACAGAAGAGATTATTGAGAAAATTCTCTCTAATGTAAAAGTACCATAGAACTGTTCAGGCTGTTTTAATGATGGAGATTCACTACTGAAGACCGGCTACAACCGAACCATGCTCAAAATACCTCTCTTCAATTAAATTACCGGAATCGTCCCACTTTTTGTGGGCACCATGTGGTTTTCCGTTTTCATACATCTTTTCTTCAATGAGATTTCCGTACAAATCCCAGATTTTGTGGACACCATGAGGCATACCCATATCATACGTTCGTTCGCGAATTAAATTTCCATCTTCATCCCAGGATCTCAAAACACCGTGGGGCTGATCGTTTTTAAATGTGCCTTCTGCAGCAATTACTCCATTTTTGTGCCAGCTGGTTGACTTCCCCTCCATTTTCCCATCTGTTTTAGGGCTTTTTGCAGCAATCTGCCCGTTTTCATGCCACATTTTACTTACTTCAGGGGTTGATTCTGTCATCAGTTGTCCATTTTCAAACCATGCTATAAACTCCAGCCTGTCATTAAGGTCTGTGCCAAATACAGATTTCATCAGTTTTTCACCCGTTTCGTGATACATTATTTGAACTGTAGCTTCATCCTTCAGGTAATATGTTGTGGTTTGCCGGCCATCGGCAGCCCAAAAACCTCCTGAAACAATCATTCCATTTTCAAAAGTAAGCTCTGCATGCAGCGAACCATCATCATGCCGGGCAGTTACTGTACCATCCATGCTATTTCCTCGCTGATCCACATAGAGATTCAACTCATCAGAAATATAGATATTTGAAAAATTCATCGTTACATAGTCCTCTTGTGAGGATTGATATTCACTCGCGCAGGATGTCATCAAAAAAAGGCAGAAAAGTGATAAAAGTGAAGCTCTCATAAACATTTGATTATTTACTGTTTGGAAATAATCTACTTCACATATGTTAAAAATTCAAATCGTTCAAATCTTTATATCAGATTACTTCTTTCAGAAGTTTAGACTCAAAAAAATAACCTTTGTCCTGAACAAGTTTTCTTAGACAGGTTTAAGATCATAACGATCTTCACAGATTTTGAGGCCGTTATCTGCAAATTTCTGCTATGTATCTACACTTCTACATTGATCATTGAATGATAGATTTAGTTGAAAATCCTATGAATATTTCTTACAAATGATATTTATCACATTATTCCTTAATTGTGATATCATTTTGGAAATTTATTATGATAAATTTCATCCAAAACTAAATTTAAACTTGATATAGATTTAAATTTAGATTTTATTTACATGATATTAGATTTAAAACTGAACAATTGGGAAACTGTCATGAAAATTAAACTTGTACCAAGAAATAATGTGAAAATATCACGGAGAAGCCGATCCAAGTACGACAAACTGAAGGAAGCCATGCTAAAATTACAACCAAACGGGGATGCACTAAGAGTAGAATATACAAACCAAAAAGAGCTCAACTCTATCAGGAATATTGCATATACGTTTAATAAAGAGACAGGCAAAAAAGTAAAGAGCACAACAGATTCAAACGAGTTATCCGTCTTCTTCTTTCTTGAAAAGTAAAAATTGGTGCCAAAAAAAATGCCCCTTCTCTCGAAGGGGCATTTAATTTCACAAAGATTAGAAGTAGGTTTTACTTCTTTTTCTCCTGTTTCTCTTTCTCAGCAAGCTTATCTGCTAATCCGGATACTTCACCTAAAGTTGGTGTTCCGGTCTCAACAGTATCTTTTGAAGCTGCTTTTTTCTTAACAGTTTTCTTTTTCGCTTCTGTTTCAATCTGAGAAATTTCGATGGTTTTGCTTGGTTCATCGAACTCAACAACAAAACCATCAACTTTATCGCCTTCACTAAAGCTTTCTTTCAGATTTTCTACAGGCTCTGCAAGTTTATCTGCAGGGAGAAAAGCATCGATTCCGAGCTCAAGCTTTACAAACATGCCTTTGTCTGTAATTTTTGAAACTTCACCTTCAACTTTTGATCCCGGGCCATACTCTTCAGCATATTTTTCCCATGGATTGTCTTCCACCTGCTTATGGCCAAGAGTAATTCGTCTGTTATCGAAATCAACAGCGAGGATTACGGTTTCGATCTCCTGTCCTTTATCTACAATCTCATTCGGATGTTCTACTTTGTCTGTCCAGCTCAAGTCAGAAACGTGGATCAATCCATCAATTCCGGGCTCAAGTTCAACAAATACACCAAAGTTGGTGAGGTTTCGTACTACACCTTTATGAGTAGAGCCGATCGGGTATCGCTCAAGGAGCTCTTCCCATGGATCTTTTTCAAGCTGCTTCACACCAAGCGAGATTTTCTTCTCATCTTCGTTGATGTTCAGAACCACACACTCTATAATGTCATCCTTTTGAACGAGCTGTGATGGGTGTTTGATGTGCTGTGTCCAGCTCATTTCTGAGATATGGATCAAACCTTCAACACCTTTTTCAAGTTCGATAAATGCACCGTAATCTGCGATAGAAACCACACGCCCCTGTACTCTGAGGTTTTCAGGATACTTGTTGTAGATTTCATCCCATGGGTGCGGCTGGAGTTGTTTCAGACCGAGTGATACTCGTTTTGAATTTTCATCAAAGTCGATTACAGCTACGTTCATGCGCTGGTCGAGTTTTACAATCTCTTCCGGATGATCCACACGTCCCCATGAGAGGTCTGTAATGTGGAGGAGTCCGTCAACACCACCAAGATCAATAAATACACCAAAGTCTGTGATGTTTTTCACGATGCCTTCGAGTACCTGACCGGCTTCGATTGTTTCGAGAATTTCCTGACGCTGATCTTCAAGGTCGCTTTCAATAAGCGCACGGTGAGATACAACAACATTCTCTGCCTGCATGTTGAGTTTCACTACCTGGAATTCCATTGTTTTACCAACGTAGGCGTCAAAATCTCTTACAGGGCGTACATCAATTTGCGATCCGGGGAGGAACGCGTCGATGCCAAACACATCAACAACCATACCACCTTTAATTCTTCGCTGGATAAAGCCTTCGATAATTTCGCCTGTATCGTGTGCTTTCTCGAGGTTTTCCCAGGCTTGCAGAATGTCTGCTTTTCTTCTTGAGAGGATCAACTGGCCTTCACGATCTTCCACTTTATCAAGGAAAACTTCTACTTCGTCGCCCGGCTGCAGATTTTCAATTACTTTATTTGAAAACTCATTAACAGGTACAATACCTTCTGACTTAAAGCCAATATCAACGATAACATATTTTTCATCAACCGAAACCACAATACCGGTTACGATCTCTTTTTCGTCAATTTTATTCAGGGTGTCTTCATACATCCCTACAAGCTGGTGGAATTCCTCATCTGAATAATCTTCAGATGCCGCCTCAAGCTGGTCGAATGTATACGTTTTACCGTCAACATCACCGCTAAATGTTGCTATATGCAATTGTGCGGATTCTTCCTCAGCTACTTCTTCATTTACAATCTCTTCTGTTTCTTCAGTTGTGACAACTTCAGCTTCTGGTGTGCTCTCCTCTTGCTCTGTTTTTGTGTCCACTGCAGTATCTACAGTCTCTTCAGCAACACTGCTTTCAGATTCTTTTTCTGTGTTATCGTTTACTTTTTTTAGTTCGTCAGTCATTAGTTTCCTGTTGGGTACAGCTACAATCCGACTTTCGGAATGCAGGTTTGATTAATGGTTTAGTTTAGTTTTGTTTTCAATGATGGTGATCATTTTGCTGATCTGTTCATCAAATGTTTTTCCGGTAGTATCAATTTCGATGGCATCATCTGCTTTTTTCAGCGGATCAGATGCTCTGCTTTGATCTTTTTGGTCGCGCTGCCTAATGTTTTCCTCAACATCCTTAAGCGTTATACTGGCATCGGTCTCTTGCATCTCTTTCAACCTCCGCTTTGCACGCTCTTTGATGGATGCAGTCATAAAAAATTTCAATTCTGCATCCGGGAAAACCGCAGTTCCAAGATCTCTTCCATCAGCAATGTAGGCATCATCAACTACAAGATTTCTCATATAATTGTTTACAAATGCCCTTATTTCGGGCTGAGTGGCTATCTCACTAACATGTTCGGCTACGTATTGAGTTCGAATTTCGTTAGTGATGTCATCGCCATTCAGCTTTACATAGAATGTTTTATCGATGTATTCTGATGAAAGGTCAACTTCCGGTAATATGTTAATGAACGATCTGATATCGGGTTTATCGGCCTTAATCCAGCAATAGGTTACAGCTCTATACAATGCTCCCGAATCGAGAAACTGTATATTCAATCGATTGGCAATCTCTTTTGCAGTAGAACTTTTGCCGGATCCTGCCGGCCCATCTATAACTATGATCATATCAGAGAACAGCTAAAATAAATTTTTTATACTTAACATTCAATCAATTCTTGTAAGTTGAATTTATAAGCCTTAATTTTAATGTCTTGATAAAATTCAGATCATAAAGACTTTTTAAAAAACGATAAATAACAGACCATGCCACAGCATAAATCAGCGATTAAGCGTTTACGTCAAAGCAAAAAACGCAACGAACATAATCGCGCACGACGTTCTAAAATGAGAACACTTGTTAAAAAGGTAAAATCAACTGACGATAAAGAGCTTGCAGAGAAGTATCTGAAAGATGCTGTAAGCCTTATTGACAGACTTTCCGTTAAAAATGTGATTCATCCAAATAATGCGGCACGGAAAAAGTCTCAGTTAACTTCCTACGTCAATAATCTGTAAGATTTTGTCAAAAGCTCTTCTCGTAATTATCGATGGTTTTGGAATTGCTGAAAACAGCGCTGTTAGCGCTGTTGATAAAGCTTCAAAACCATATTACGATTCTCTTCTTTCTAAATACCCACACGCAACACTTAAAGCCAGCGGAGAAGATGTTGGTTTGCCCGAAGGCCAGTTTGGAAACTCAGAAGTTGGCCACCTTAACATTGGCGCAGGAAGAATTGTATGGCAAGAGCTTTCAAGAATTAATAAATCAATTCGGGAGAGAGAGTTCTTCGAAAATCCCGTTCTCACACAAGCTTTTAAAAAAGCAGAAAAAAAAGGAAAAATCCACTTTATAGGATTATTCTCTGACGGCGGAGTACACAGCCACAACAACCACCTCTATGCTCTGATGGAGGTGGCTAAACTCCACAATATTGGAAATGCCTACGTGCATGCTTTTACAGATGGCCGGGATACGTCTCCAAATGGTGGCCTTGAATACTACAGAGAGTTTAAAAAGAAAGCCGATGAAATTGGCACAGGCCAGCTTGCATCTGTTGTGGGACGATATTTTGCAATGGACCGCGATAACCGATGGGAACGTATTGAAAAAGCGTACAATCTGCTGATCCACGGCAAGGGGACAGCTGTTTCAAACCCGGAAGATCTCTTTACAAACAGCTATAATGCCGGAACAACTGATGAGTTTCTGGAGCCACACATTATCACTGGTGATGAAAACAGTCGAATTGAACCTGAAGATGTAGTTATTTTCTACAACATTCGCGGTGACAGAGCGAGACAAATAACTAAAGCCTTCTTTAAAGCCGGAACAATTCCATTTAAAATGGAAGAGCTCAATCTTCACTACGTTACATTTACGGCTTACGATGATACATTCAACTCGTTTGTAAATGTTGCTTTTCCTCCCGTGAGAATGACGAATACACTCGGTGAGTTTGTAAGCAAGAATGGATTGAAGCAGCTCCGGGTGGCAGAAACGGAAAAGTATCCGCATGTAACCTACTTCTTTAACGGTGGCGAAGAGATTCCCAATAAAGGTGAAGATCGTGTGATGGTACCGAGTCCCAAAGTTCCCACTTACGACTTAAAACCGGAAATGAGTGCCAAAGAGGCCGCTGATGTAGTGGTTGAAAATCTCCCAAAAGATTACAGCCTTGTGATAATAAATTTTGCCAATCCAGATATGGTTGGCCATACCGGCAACATCGATGCTGCAGTAAAAGCTATTGAAACTGTAGACGAACAACTGAAACGAGTTGTTGAAGCAGCCTCAAAAAATGATTTTCAGGTTTTGATCATCTCCGATCACGGCAATTCAGATTGCATGATGCAGGAAGACGGAAGTCCACATACAGCCCATACTGCAGTGCCCGTTCCTGTAATTTTTGTAGGAAAAGATAAAGATGCCAAACTACGTGACGGCATTTTAGCCGATGTAGCCCCTACCCTGCTGAAAATGATGGGACTCAACTCTCCCGAAGATATGACAGGCTCACCACTTTTTTAATAGATAGAATTCAACTCTTTTCTATTTATTCCAAAAACGTTAAATCGTTTGCATTTACCTTTTCACCATACTACTTTCGTGTAAGTATGAACTAAAAAAACACTACACTCGTTACGCATAGAAACGAAAATATCACAAAGAATTCAGGACCCATATGGAGGGTAATTTTTCAAGTAAAGTTCGAGATGTAATTCAGTTTAGTCGTGAAGAAGCTTTACGGCTTGGGCACGACTACATTGGTACAGAACATTTAATTTTAGGCATTGTAAGGCTTGGCGATGGTGTGGCTATTCGCATCCTAAAGAATTTGCAGTGCGATCTGTTCAAACTAAAAAAAACAATAGAAGATACGGTTCGCGGCACTGGCGGCACAGTTACCGTTGGCAATATTCCACTAACCAAACAGGCAGAAAAAGTGCTTCGCATTACCTATCTGGAAGCGAAGCTCTATAAAAGCGACACCATTGGCACGGAACACCTTTTACTTTCACTTCTGAGGGATGAGGAAAATATTGCAGCTCAAATTTTGCAGCAATTTAATGTATCGTACGATGCCGTTCGGGAAGAGCTCGATATGATTATCTCCGGTAATGCGAGAGATACCGATCAATTGGATGCGCGAACAGCAACATCCGGCCCTACCCCTACTTCACCCAAAGGATCACAATCATCAGGTAGTTCACGCGAGAAAAAAATGGAAAAATCTAAAACTCCTGTACTCGACAATTTTGGTCGAGACCTCACGCAGCTTGCTGAAGATGGCAAACTGGACCCGATTATCGGGCGTGAAAAAGAAATTGAACGGGTGGCTCAGGTTTTAAGCCGCAGGAAGAAAAACAATCCGGTTCTTATTGGAGAGCCCGGTGTAGGTAAAACCGCAATTGCCGAAGGTCTTGCTTCAAGAATTATTGAACGTAAAGTCTCAAGAGTTCTCTATGACAAGCGCGTTATTGCACTGGATCTGGCTGCCCTGGTAGCAGGCACCAAATATCGCGGACAGTTTGAAGAGCGCATGAAAGCGGTAATGAGCGAGCTCGAAAAAACGGATAATGTCATTCTGTTCATCGATGAGCTTCATACCATTGTTGGCGCCGGCGGAGCAAGTGGTTCATTGGACGCCTCAAACATGCTGAAACCGGCACTTGCCCGGGGCGAGGTACAGGCTATAGGTGCAACTACACTGAACGAATACCGCCAGTTCATCGAAAAAGATGGAGCACTTGAGCGTCGCTTTCAAAAAATAATGGTTGAACCAACCTCTATTGATGAAACGCTTGAGATTCTAAATCAGATTAAAGGAAAATATGAGAAGCACCATAGTGTTCGGTATACTCCTGATGCTATCGATGCATGCGTGAAACTGACCGATCGCTATGTTACAGACCATTTTCTGCCAGATAAGGCAATTGATGCTCTGGATGAGGTAGGTGCACGGGTACACCTCTCAAATATTACCGTACCAGATCACATTCTTACTCTCGAAGCTGATATCGAAAAGACCAGCAATGAGAAAAATGCAATGGTGAAGAAACAGCGTTTTGAAGAAGCTGCACGTCTTCGTGATACCGAAAAACGTCTGATGGAAGATTTGGATGTTGCTCAAAAAGAGTGGGAAAAGGAGTCCGAACATATTGTATTTGATGTAACAGATGAAGACGTTGCATCCGTAGTTGCGATGATGAGCGGCGTACCTGTAAACAAAATCAGCCAGAAAGAGGGCCAAAAGCTGCTGAAAATGAAGGAAGCTTTGGGCACCAAAGTTGTTGGCCAGGAAGAAGCCATCATCAAACTAACCAAAGCTATTCAGCGGACTCGTGCCGGGCTTAAAGATCCGTCACGGCCTATTGGTTCCTTTATCTTTTTAGGACCTACAGGTGTTGGTAAAACTGAAATGGCAAAGGTACTCGCCAAATATCTGTTTGATAAAGAAGAAGCTCTTATCAGAATTGATATGAGTGAATATATGGAGAAATTCAGTGTATCACGTCTGGTTGGTGCGCCACCGGGATATGTGGGTTACGAGGAGGGCGGTATTCTCACAGAGAAAGTACGGCGCAAGCCATACAGTGTAGTGCTGCTTGATGAGATTGAAAAAGCCCACCCGGATGTATTCAATATTCTACTGCAGGTTCTGGATGATGGAATCCTGACTGACAGTCTCGGCAGAAAAGTTGATTTCAGAAATACCATCATTATCATGACATCTAACATCGGTGCGCGTGATATAAGAAATATGGGCAAAGGAATTGGATTCTCTGCAACCGATGGAGAGTTCGATTATGCACAGATGAAATCCACAATACAGGATGCTTTGAAAAAAGTATTTAATCCGGAGTTCCTCAATCGTATTGATGATGTTCTGACTTTCAGACCACTCGAGAAGAAAGATATCTTTCAGATTATTGATATTCTTTCAGATGAACTGTTCGCCAGAATCAGAGCACTTGGTTATGAACTTGAGATGACAAAAGGTGCAAAAGATTTCATATCCGAGAAAGGTTTTGATCCGAAATTTGGAGCCCGTCCGCTTAAGAGAGCTATTCAGAAGTATGTGGAAGATCCGCTTGCTGAAGAAATCCTTGGGGCCAAACATTCAGAGAATTCAATCATCAAAATTAAGATGAATCGTTCTCGTGATGGCCTGGAATTCGACTGGACGGAACCTGAAAATACGGAATCGTCGGAACCGGAGAGCAAGGATAACTCCCATTCCGAGTCTGAGCAAGAGGCAAACGCTTAAACTCCGTTAGCTGATTAATCATTCAATAGAAAAGCACGTAATCAATCGGTTACGTGCTTTTTTTATACCCTAAAATTGTACTCTGAACTCTATTTCTCGGTTCAAACCATAAACCGTGTAGGTACCTGCAGCATTTCTGGCAATGCTTAAATACTCTTCATCAAATACAGAAAGAGGCAGATCAATTTGCTCTCTTGCAATTTGTCTTCTAGAAATATGAACAGCTGTTACTGTGGGGCTTGCTAAAATTCCATTATTTCCCAGAGACCCTCCCAAACCAATTACGATGTCATCATCCGGAAGAAATTCTGCCAGCACAATGGATGCTTGGGAAGAAGCACTTCCTATTCTCTCTCCTGTTTGAATGTTGTACACCTGCATTCGATTCCCTGCAAATGTTGTCAGATGAGTGGCATTCTTGCTCAGTGTAACTCCTCTGACCTGATCATCCGGTGACAGAGAAAAAATTTGGTTGCCAAACCGGTCATAAATAAGAATTTCATCGCTGTTTCCGGTAGTTACAATCATTGTGATGTAGGCACCATCATCACTCACTTTCAGCGATTTAATTTCACGCTCAGTAGAATTGAAAAGTGTTGCAAAGTGATCTTCTCCAATAACAACCCGGGCTCGTGAGCCTGTGTCAGATCCATAAGCAATTACAGGATTGTAGAGTACAATTGTGCGGCCGGCTCTATCAGCGGATAGTTGTGATTCCCTCTCTCCATCCACACTTTGTGAGCTGTTTGAAATCACAAATGCTTGATTTCCTTTGGGATCAAAAAAGGTAAAACTTGCTACATTATCGCGTACTACAGCGCGGCCGTCATCAAATTGATACAACTTCAGTGTATTATCGGATGGATCAAAAAACTCCAGTTCTTTTTCTATCAGGCTGACTCCGGTATCGTCAAAACTATTAAGAACAAGTACATCTCTTCGCAACAAGAATGATAGTTTGCCCCTTTGATTCGACATAGCCCATGAAGCCGGATCAAACAATTGCTCATCTGCAAACTGATAGCTTCCGTTTGAGATAGAAATCGTACCGGATTTGGTAGGGAATGTGTTTGTACTGTTACTGGCGTGATCCTGGTTTTGCGAAACAGAAATGGATTGCGAAAAAGCCGGAAGCGAAACAAGTGAGAACAGAAGAATTAAAGAGATATACTTCATCAGATGATATTGGATTGTTGTTATATTATCTGCCTGTAAAGAACGAGAATTTTGAACTGAATTGCATACATGCACTATTCAATTATTATACCGGTTTATAACAGGCCGGATGAAATCGGAGAGCTGCTTGAGAGTTTGACCAAGCAGACCTACAAGAACTTTGAAGTGCTTATTATAGAAGATGGTTCCGAAATAACTTGTAAAAATGTAGTGGATTCGTATGCAGAGACACTCAACATCCGATACATCTATAAAGAAAATAGCGGACAAGGATTCTCCCGAAATTATGGTTTTGAGCGTGCAAAGGGAGAATATTTTGTTGTATTTGATTCTGACTGCATCATTCCGCCACACTATTTTGAACATGTTTCCAGGCAGTTGGAAATCACAAAAGCAGACTGTTGGGGAGGCCCGGACAAGGCATTACCATCATTTACAGCCGTTCAGAAAGCGATTAACTACAGTATGACCTCATTTTTTACTACCGGCGGCATGAGAGGCGGGAGTAGAAAATCAGAGGGTTTTCATCCGAGAAGTTTCAACATGGGAATCAGCCGGCAGGTATTTGAAAAAACCGGTGGATATAAAATCACCCGAATGGGTGAGGATATTGAGTTCAGTATCAGAATCATTAAGCATGGCTTTAAAACAGTGCTGATGAAGAGTGCATTTGTATATCACAAGCGCAGAACCGGGCTTAAACAGTTCTATTCTCAGCTTCATTTTTTTGGAAGAGCGCGAATTAACATCACACGCTTTTATCCTGATGAGTTAAAACTCATCCATTTTTTTCCGGTCATTTTTTTTATCGGGTACTTAATCATCTTACCATTATTCATTGCAGCTCCGGCAGTGGCAGGATCACTTTTTTTGATCTATTTCGCCTACACTCTCCTGCTTTTTGTACACTCCTTACAAACTGAAAAAAAAATAGATGTAGCTTTTTTAGCTGTTGCAGCTGCTTATATTCAATTTACGGCGTATGGAATCGGTTTTTTGAGTGAGCTGATGAACGAGTCATCTACTTAAAATAGATCTATTTTTTTGAGCCTGTTAAATTGCATACAGATTCTAAAACCTTTATCTTGTAATTCTTTTGACGACATGATATTTCGAATATGATGACCGTTGAAATACTTTGAATTATTGAGAATTTATTTCATGACTCGGGGAGTGGCGCAGCCCGGTAGCGCATTCGCTTTGGGAGCGAAGGGTCGCAGGTTCAAATCCTGTCTCCCCGACTTAATTTTTGTTATGGAAGTTTCTGAAATACAGAAAAAACCTGACAATCTTTGAAAAGTTTATGGATTCAGGATCCTAAACAATTGCGAAAGCAGTGCTTTCGCGGTTCAAATCCTGTCTCCCCGACTTAATTTTTGTGTATATCCTTACAGATTTACCGGAGACATCACAAATAATCTTATTGAGTTCTTAACATTGAACGATATACGGGTACCCGAAATGTTCACAATTCAGAACCGATCATTCACCGTTAAGAATTGTATTGAGCGCCCGTAGCTCAACTGGATAGAGCAACTGCCTTCTAAGCAGTAGGTTTCAGGTTCAAGTCCTGACGGGCGTACTAGAACAACGGATGATTTCATCCGAGGATAGTTCACTTATTGATTTTTTATCAGACGCTCACACAAGACTCTGATCTTGCGAAGCAGTGCTTCGCGGTTCAAGTCCTGACGGGCGTACTAGAACAACGGATGATTTCATCCGAGGATAGTTCACTTATTGATTTTTTTATCAGACGCTTACACAAGGCTCTGATCTTGCGAAGCAGTGCTTCGCGGTTCAAGTCCTGACGGGCGTACAGAAAATGGCGACATGGCCGAGTGGTTAGGCAGAGGTCTGCAAAACCTCGTACAGCGGTTCGAATCCGCTTGTCGCCTCATTGAAAATTTGGAATAAATACTTTTGCCGCGTTCGTCTAGGGGTTTAGGACGCCGCCCTTTCACGGCGGTAACACGGGTTCGAATCCCGTACGCGGTACACAAATTTTGCACACTTCTGGTAATCAATTACCCTGAGATCTGCAAAATGGCTTTAAGTAAATGGAGCTCGTAGCTCAGTTGGTTAGAGTGCCAGGTTGTGGCCCTGGAGGTCGGGGGTTCAAATCCCCTCGGGCTCCCATTTTCTTAATATTTACCGCCGCGTTCGTCTAGGGGTTTAGGACGCCGCCCTTTCACGGCGGTAACACGGGTTCGAATCCCGTACGCGGTACTCCAATAATCCTGAACAGCTTGCTGATTCGGGATTTTTTTTGCCCTTCAGTTGCTGTTCACTATTATGAGTGTTCTGTTTCAATCTCATTTATCAAGAAACTCTTAAGCCCTTAACATTATGGAGCAATTCCTTCTCAATACAAAAACTGCAATTGTAACAGGGGCAAGCCGGGGCATTGGTTTCGCCATTACAAAAGCATTGCTCAATCTTGGTGTGACTGTAGCCGGCTGGAGCCGTACCAAACCTGAAGACTTCAGCCACCCTAAATATTTCCATTTTGAAACTGATATCGCTGATCAGGAATCGGTTGACAATAGTTTTAAACAGACTATTGATAAACTCAATCATCAGGTAGATTATCTGATCAACAATGCAGGAATTGGTCATAACGCTTTAATTGAAGAGACTGAACCGGAAGTATGGCGAAAGCTATTTGATGTGAACGTTCATGGCCTATTTTATGCATCCAGGCTTGCTATTCCTGTGATGAAAAGTCAAGAATCAGGCCACATCGTAAACATATCATCCGGTGCAGGAACAAATGGAATAGCCGGCATGAGTGCTTATTGCGGAACAAAGTACGCAGTAAATGGAATTTCAGACTCTATGCACAAAGAACTCAGGGGTTTTGGTATTAAGGTAACCTGTTTATCTCCCGGCTCTGTGGATACCGGCTTCTCTTCATCCAATAAGAATAAAATCCTGCCGGATGAACTTGCCCAATCCGTAATACATATTTTAAGATCCCCCGAAAATTTCCATTATACGGATGTTCAGGTGAGGCCATTACGCCCAAATTTGTAACCAGCAGGTGCTTGGGTTTTTACAATATGAAAGCCTGAAAAATATTTTTTATTAAATTAAAATTTTAAATAATGAATTAACTTTATGGTATTCAATTAGTTTATATATTTAGTTAAAATCCTTCTCTAAAAAACATTTATCACACATATTGCACAGAATTCGAAACCTGTTATATTACCTATAGATCAATTGCTCATCTCAAGATGACAGTTGGTTCAGGAGTCTTCAATGTCAGTTGGATAGTTCGCGGGGATGAAAGCCCGGGTATCTGCTTAGCAGATAAAATCTGATTGAATGAGAAGAAAATCCGGGAGCCTTTTTCATTAGGAAAACGCTTGCAGCCCGGGTAGTGAGAACTACGGTTATCATTATCCTGTAAGATGTACAGAGCACCGACCCGTGTTGCTGGTTATCTGCTGATAGCACCTGAAGAGAGAGGCTTTTTTTATTTTATTCAGCTTTCTCTAAGTTTCAAAGTCAGATTTTTCTCGCCACTGCATAGATTCCGTTTCCCTTCTTGTTCTTTGTGAACAGATCTGCATAGTTCATCATCAAACAGAATGGCATTACAAGAGGATAATAGATGAGAAGCGGAAGTACTGCAAACAGACCAATCTTTGTGAATGCAATCATAGGCCATTTTACAGATAGAATCCATGATCTTCTGCCCCACTTTCCGTAAGTGTAATGAGTATCAATAGGTAAAAGATCGGCCTCCATAAGCTTCTTTTCAATGTCCGCTTTTGAGTAGCCGGTTCTGGCGTGTTCACCAACAAACGTATCGTCTTCATCGGCATCCTCTTCGGAGAAATGCGATGGTGAGTGCATCAGGAAAATGCCGTCTTGTTTCAGGCTCCTGCTGATGTTTTCAATTGCAAGCCTGTCCTCTTCAATGTGTTCAAGAACATCCACACAGATAGCAAAATCGAAGGCCTCCTTTTCATCAAATGTAAGCAGATCGGCTTCATAAAATGAGATGCGGCCTTTCTCAATTTCTTCCTGAAAATAGTGCTTGTTATCTTCAAGATAGTCTGTTTTTACATCTACAGAATGAATGGTTACTTGCTGAAATGTTTCGAGAATAAAGCGATCGTACTGTCCAAAACCGGAACCGGCATCAAGCAGTTTCCATGAACCTTTCTTGTCGAGCTCTTCTCCTTTCGTTTTCAAAATTCTTCGGATGTGCCAGCTTCTCTGAAAGATAAGATCAAGAAGGAAGTAGAAGATACGCCTGAGCCTTCGGGAATTTTTGACAATCCGGGCAAATTTATCTTTTACCGGATCGTATGCAATTTTACTCATAACCTACTTTCTCGGCAATTCCCGGTTTTTGGTATTTCACCTGTCCCCTGTTAATCATTTCACCCAAAAATCCTATCGAAAAGAATTGAACTCCAACCACTATGAGCAAAATACCGAGGAAAAGCAGGGGGCGGTTACCCAAAGGTTCTCCAAGAAAGATTTTTATGTAGGCAAGATAGCTGCTGATTGCACCCCCTATGAGAAGTATCAGCACACCGATAGAGCCAAAAAAGTGCATGGGTTGCTGCATGTAACGATTTACAAAGAGTAGCGTAACAAGGTCCAGAAAACCATTGAGAAACCGGGATATTCCAAACTTGGTTTTACCATGTTTTCGTGGATGGTGCTTCACCACTTTTTCATCAATTTTGTCGAAGCCATTCCATTTGGCCAGCAACGGCACATAACGGTGCATTTCACCATAGAGATAAATACTGTCGATTACTTCTCTGCGATATGCTTTCAAACCGCAATTAAAATCGTGTAGCTTGATGCCGGTTGTAAAACGTGTTACCGCATTAAAAAAGCGCGAGGGTACAGTTTTTGAGATCGGATCATGCCGAACTTTTTTCCATCCACTCACAAGATCTGCTCCATCGCGCAACATTTCAATCAGTTCGGGTATCTCGAATGGATCATCCTGAAGGTCGGCATCCAGTGTTACAATATACTTTCCGCTTGCCTGCTCAAAACCTGCTTGCAGCGCATCACTTTTGCCGTGATTCCTGCGAAATCGTATACCCTTCACAAAATCATTTTCATCGCACAGATCCTTTATAATCTGCCAAGAAGCATCTTCGGACCCATCATCAACAAAAATTATTTCGAAACTTTTACCGGATAGTGCTTCTATAATCTTGTCGGTTAGTTCACGTAACGAATGTTCTTCGTTTAGTAATGGTATAACCAAACTAATATCCGCCTTCGACCCGGAAGCCACATCAGGTTTCTCTGTTTTTTTTACTGCTAATGCTTGCAAGTTCTATTTATTTACGTGAACATACTTTTGTACATTTCTATACAAGAAAATAAAAGATTTCGAGACTATGAAGAAATTGTATTATTCAATAGGGGAAGTAAGCGAGCTAACTACAGTAGAACCGCATGTTTTACGCTATTGGGAAACCATATTTAAAGAGCTTTCACCACGTAAAAACAAGGCCGGCAACCGAATTTACCGTGAGCAGGATATTACATTTGTGCTGAAATTAAAAGAACTTATACAGGATAAAAAGTACAGTACAGCCGGTGCTAAAAAGTTTCTGGAAGAACAGCAGGAAGAGTCTGGCTCATCGGATACCGATACAACGGATATCTCTTTTGAAACCAAAAAAGACCTTAAAGAGATTCGTGCATTTCTGGTAAAACTTCAAGATAAACTTTAACCGCTCAGGCTTCCACAGTTCTTTGTGAGAAGCCTGCAATCAGCATATAGAGAAGCTCAGCACATATCAAAACGGCTACACTTACAAGGTGTAAAACCTGCAGCACACCCGGCATTCCAAACCACTCCATACCCACTCCTATAAAAATCTGAAGGATAATCAGTATTGCGATCACCCATCCAAGATTTACCAGCCTGCCGGGAGCATTCAGTTTCCGGTTGTAAACCACCAGAACTACTCCAAAAATTACCAGCAGCCAGGAAAAACTCCTGTGCACATCATAGAGCAATCCAACGGTATCGATCCACCCTTCCCGGGGCAGCTCCATCACATTTTTTGCAACATCCACCGCTTCGCGCACTTGCGTACCAAGTATCAGCTGCATCATGGTAAGAAAAAGAACAATACCCGATATCCATAAAAATGTTTTTCGGGTTTTGGTTGATAAGCTCACCTCCAGCCGATCACTCATCGCCCGAAATGTTGCATATAGCAGTACGGCGAGAATTATCATCGCCACAACCATGTGCACCGTAATAATACCGGCACTCAAACCGGAGCGCACCACCTGCCCCCCTAACCAGCCCTGAAAAAGCACCAAAACAAATGCAAAGCCCGATGTAATGGTGATCACCTTATCGGTTTTTCTGTATTTGAAGGAGAAAAGAAAGGTTAGCGTGATCAAAAAACCAATCAATACACCTACCAGCCGGTTCACATACTCAAGCCACGTGTGTAACGGGTTGAACAGTGAGGCATCGTACTGAGGCGGCAGATCAGCAGCATTCGTTGGAGGAATCCACATGCCGAAACATTGCGGCCAGTCGGGACAACCCAGCCCGGCACCGGATGCCCGAACCAATCCGCCTACAAAAATTAAAACAATGGTTGCAATAACCGTGGTAACAGCCGTTTTTTGATATAAATTTAATTTCATTCAGACTTAATAAATGATGCTGATATTTGTTTGTCTTTTAACACTATACAAGCTACCCTTCCTATTTGAATTTGATATTAAGTTAACATATCAATCCCAAATTGGTTAATTTAGTGCGATTTTAATTTTGGCTATTCGATGAACAAAACTGTTACCGGGAAATTAGCATGGAAAGATATCACAGGTGTTGTAAGTGATTACTATGAACTTACAAAACCGGGGATAACGTTCACTGTATTGGCAAGTATGCTCATCGGTTTTTTGATGGGTTCTGCCGGCGGGGTGAACTTTGCGCTGATGGTGCATGCAATTTTAGGCACCTACCTGATTGCAGCCGGTACCGCAGCGCATAACATGTTCTTGGAGAGAAATCTGGACGGGTTGATGCGTCGGACCAGCAAGCGCCCCATTCCCGCATACCGTATTACTCCTCTTCACAGCTCCATTTTTTCGTTATCACTGATTTTTCTGGGCCTTATCTATCTGCTGATTATGGTAAATCCGATTGCTGGTTTTGTATCGCTTGCAACAACCGTTATTTACCTGTTAGCCTATACGCCCCTCAAGCGGATATCGGCACTCAACGTTTTTGTAGGCGCCATTCCCGGTGCACTGCCTGTAGTTGGCGGCTGGGCTGCTGCAACCGGAACCGTTTTTGAACATGGAATGTGGATACTCTTTGGTGTGATCTACTGCTGGCAAATTCCGCATGTAATCTCCATTGCATGGGTTTGCAGAGACGATTATGAGCATGCAGGATTCAAAATGCTTCCTAAAAATGATCCTCATGGAATTAAAGCATCTCTCTGGGTGATTCTCCCTCTGCTTATTTTATTCCCGACTGTTTATAAGCTCTACGTAATGGATCTTGTGAGCTGGCTCTACCTGGCCGGTTCTGTCATTACCACCATCGGTTTTACCTACTACGGTATCCGCTTTGCAATTTCAAGGGATAAACCCACGGCAAAGGCGCTGATGTTCGCCTCATTCGTCTATCTGCCCCTTATCTGGATTTTTATTTTTGCCGACTGGATGATTTTATAATCTCTCAGGGTAAAAATTGAATCAAAACAGGTTCAGCTCCCCTTTTTGGCTTCATATACGATGAACTTCTTGTTTTCAGCTAAAATATTCGTTGTGGTAAAAAATTTCTTCAAAGAGGCTATGTAACCAAGATGTTTATTGGCTACACATAGAAATCGTCCGCCTGGTTTTAATCTTCCTGCAACTTCTCTGAACAGATCAACAGAAACCTCTGTGTTCACTTCATGGCCAAAATGAAACGGTGGATTTGATACAACCAGGTCAAACTCCACATCATCAATCTCATCAAGTGAATCTGTCCAGTGGAAATGAGTATTCCCATCTTCAAGATTTCGTTTTGATGATTCCACCGCCAGGAATGAATCATCCATCAGGTGAATTTCTGCACCCGGTTTTTCAAGCTGAACCGCTCTGGCTATTACACCATTACCGGCAGCTAAATCAAGAATGGTATTCTCCTCTTCATTGAGCGCCAGACTCTCAAGAAGAAACTGAGTGGCATAATCGATATTCCCCGAAGAGAAAACACCTGCATACTGCTCAATCTCCTGAGTAGTACCATTTTTGAATGTATATAATATTGTGTTTATCAGTGAGTGCTCAGGTGCGGGCCTCTTTTTCCTGAGAGTGAGTGTACGAGATTTTTTCCATGCAAGGCTCTGCTCTGCCTCCTCAAAATACTCATCAGCAATCGAAAGCAGCTGCGGAGAGAAGTGGCGGGTCATAAATCCACAGATTACAATACCATCATCGGCCAATGATTTTGATAGGTAATCCAGATAAAACCGAAACAGATCGAGAGATTTCGGTATATGCAGAATCCCAAAATCGAGCTTTTCCGGTGCTGGAGTTAATGGATCAAGGATTTTGTCTGATTGAAACTGCAGTCCATTTTTCTCCATATTGAGCCGAAGTGCAATCTCCTGGCTTTTATAATCCACTACGGAGAAAGGATTCAGGGTATTTAAGTTGCAGCCAAGATAGCCGAACCGATCGTTACAGATCGCTAAGGTTTTATCTTCGGTATCCAAACCCGAAAGCTCTTTTAAGATATATTCATCAGCTGCACTCCAGGCCCGGAGTGATTTGTTCTCTGTTGGCGGATATCGGGTTATATTCACAATCAATTATTTTATATTCAGTTTGCATTGGCAAGTTACTAAACTGAGGCCTCACTATTTTGTATTGAGGCATCATATTTTGCTGATTTTTTTGATCATAATTCGCAGAAACCTTAAAGTACCATCATACAAATGGCAAAGTTAAAACTCGATCTCCATGAAATTTATAACAAGGGATATAAAATTGATCAGGAGCTGGAGAATATTATTGACGAGGCTATCGAGAAAAAAATTAAAACCGTCGAGATCATTCCGGGCAAAGGTTCAGGCCAATTAAAAAAGAGAGTGCTTAGATTTCTCGATCAAAAACATATCAAACAGAAATACCACCGGATCGATAAAGACAGCAAAAACTTCGGAAGGTTGTTCGTCTATTTTAAATTTTGAAAGGATGCTTTTATACCTCCGATTACTTTTAAACTAAGTACTTGTAAAGTTTGCGTATCGGTTTCGGTAATCAAACGGAGATACTCCGGTCACTTTTTTGAAAACTGTTCGAAACGATTTCGTATCCGAATACCCCACTTCGTACATCACTTCATTCACATTTTTCCTGGTAGTTTCGAGTTGTTTCTTTGCCGCTTCCACTTTTACCCTTTGTATATATTCCACCACTGTATTTGATGTGGCTTTCTTAAACCGCCGTTCCAGGCTTCGCCGGCTCAATGCAATTTCGGCCGCAATTTCATCAACTGTCATCTTTTCATGATAGCTTTTTTCAATAATTTTTTGAGCCTCTTTTACCAGTTCATCTCCGTGATCTTTCTGCCCTTCAAAAATGATAAACGGAGACTGGCTGTTCTTGTCGATATCGATCATAAACATCTTGGATGCCATAATTGCGGCATCTCTTCCAGCATTTTTTTCGATCAGGTAGAGTAATAAGTTGAGGTACGAATAGGCTCCGCCACTGGTGTATATCCCGTCTTCAGCCGTCATGATGCGATCATCAACAAGATTCACATCCGGAAACATTCTTCTGAAACTGGCTGCATGTGCCCAGTGTGTGGCACATTTCTTCCCTTTCAGAAGCCCTGTTGTGGCCAGCAGATAAGCGCCAATACACATACTGGCAAGCTCAGCTCCATTTTTATACTGCTTAACCATCCACGGAATAAACTCTCTGTTTCGTTCAATCCCCTCTCTCTGATCGTTATGAATTGCAGGGATAATAATCAGATCCGTTTTCGTTACATCAGCTATAGTGCAATCGGGGTACACCGTAAAAAGTCCGGTATCCTGTTTTGTTTCTTTTGTAAGCCCTACCAACTGAACATTGAATACCGGTTTACCACCTTGTTGCGAAACAATGTCGTTTATCTGATTGAGAATCTGGTGAGTTCCCGCAATGTTTACGAGGCTTGTATGCCCGTTCGGTATAAGAATTGATACATGTTTCATCTGAGTTTTGTTTTGAAGTAATCATTCACTTTTATCGTTTTGAAGGAAAAGAAACGATCCTGCATGTTTCGATAAATCCCTCCCTCTTTATTGGATCATTTATTTTAAAATCTATTCAAATGGATTGTCGCAATCAACCCGCAGGATTGGCGGAATCACCCCTTTGAATTCTTCAAAGATCAATTAACTTTAAGCTAACCTGTTGAACCACTTAACGATATGAAAATTTCTATATGACAATACAAAAAAATGAGATGACTTATGAGTGGACACCTCTTTTTTGAAATTCAGGCAGACAACATGCAGCGAGCTGTTAAATTTTATCAGCATGTGTTTGAATGGAATTTCTTCGAACATGAATCAAAAGATGATATCCATGTCGAATATATGAGGATTGAGACCGGGGGAACTGCCGGCGGACTATTAAAACGCCCCTCAGAAACACCACCACCGGAGTGCGGAACCAATGCATTTGTATGCTCCTTTGAAGTGGTCAACGTCGATTCAATTTCTGAAAAAATTCTCAACGCCGGTGGGAAAATGGTTATGGCGAAATTTGCAGTTCCCGGTGTTTGCTGGCAGGGGTATTTCGCGGATACCGAAGGAAACACATTTGGGCTTTTCCAGGTGGATGAAAATGCAAAATAGAGGCCAATTTATATGAATGAGATGACTGCTGAAAAATTTATCACAGAGCTGAAATCATATCAATCCGACAATGAAAAGCAAAAAATACGCAGATATTTCAAGGATAATGACGCAGAAAACCGTGTGATAGGCGTGCGAATGAAACATACATTTGATCTGGCCAAAAAATATATAGATATACCGATAAAGGAAATTGAAACCATGTTGGATAACCCTTTTTACGAAGCGCGAATGGGCGCGGTCAGTATTATGGATTTCCAGGTTCGGCAAAAACGAGTATCAGAAGAATACCGGGGAGCAAGGTTTGAACTATACCTGAACCGCCACGACAGAATCAACAACTGGGATTTTGTGGACCGTGCAGCACCACGCGTAATTGGCAGCTACTTGTATGATTATAAAATGCCGCGAGACCTTTTATATAATCTTACAGCTTCGCACAATCCATGGGAAAGAAGAACGGCCATCGTCAGTACGGCATGGTTTATTAAAAAAGGTGAACTGGATGACATATTTAAAGTTGCTGAAATGCTGCTGGATGATGAACACGAATATGTACAGAAAGCAATCGGCACGTGGCTGCGTCATGCCGGTAAACAGGATAAAAAACGGTTACTGGTCTTCCTGGAAAAACACGCTTCCAGTATGGAGCGACGAACATTAACCACTACCATGGAGAAACTGGATAAAAAGCAAAAAATGTACTTTCGAAATAAATGAAAAAGAACCTGCCAGAGTTCGAAGCGTAGCGGCTTGAATATAACAACCTGACAGCAC
>JAFIES010000016.1 GCA_020832415.1 Balneolaceae bacterium
TGATGATGAATGGCTTCCACATCATACAAAGTATCTTCAGCAAATAGTTTTAGATGAAAGATCTGCTGATCTATACACACTAAGCTACTCGATGGTTAATGATGGCAAGAAAAGATCACCTAAAGTGGCTTTACCGGATGCTTATACTGGAATTGTTGAAAATTTTATCTCAGTTTATAGCAACGGCTATGGAATTATACACTCGTCAACCGTTTGCTTTAAAAAAGAATTCTTTATAAAAACAGGTGGCTTCCCCGAAGGCGAAGTATCTGGTGAAGATATATATCTATGGTTAATCTCAGCACTAAACGGCACTATTGCATTCAGCCATAGCAGAACAGTGATTGTTCATAAAAATGAAATATTAAGCAAAGTTCGCAGAACGGAGTCAATACCTTACCATATAAACTTTTTTTGCGCTAAACTGCATACACTTGATACAAATCAGCAAAAAGAAATAAAGCGATTTATTCTTAAGAATATTGTAATACATTGGGCTGCGGCAAAAGCAGAAAAAAATACATGGTTCAGACGAGAGATCAGAGCTCAATGTAAGGATATCAGTTATACACTTTTTTTAGCACTATTCTTTTCAGAAATTATTCCAAGCGTGCTTTTTAATTATTTGAAAGCATCAAGATAAATATTCACTCTGAATCAGGCCGCCTTGAAAAAACTACTTATTGTTGTAAATGTAGACTGGTTCTTTCTATCCCACAGGCTTCCGATTGCACTGGCTGCCAAGAATGCAGGTTTTGATGTAGTTGTAGCGGCAGCAGATACCGGACAAGCAGAGAAAATCAGAAGTTATGGCTTGAATTTCATTGATCAGCCCGAGCTGGAAAGTAACCGCTCCATACTATTTGAAATGAAGATGGTATCAAAGCTTAGGGAACTATATGATGAACAAAAACCGGACCTGGTGCATCATGTTACAATCAGGCCGGTTCTGTACGGAAGCCTGGCTGCCCGTCTTGCCGGTGTTCCTGCTGTTGTTAATGCGCTATCGGGCCTTGGATATCTGTACACTCATAACACGCTTAAAAATCGCTTGCTGCGACTTATTATTTACAGGCTGTATAAGATTGGCTTCAATCATCCAAACTTAAAACTTATCCTTCAAAACCGGGATGATCTGAACCTGTTTGTGGAAAAAAATCTTATTCCGAAAGATAAAATCAAGCTTATCAAAGGTGTTGGCGTTGATATTTCAAAATTCCGTCCGTCATCCACGCACAACAATAAAGTGAAAGTTGCACTTATTGGCAGGATGCTTTGGGATAAGGGAGTAGAAGAATTCATTAATGCCGGAGAAGAACTCCATACGAAAGGGCTGGATTTTGAATTCCATCTGTTTGGTGAACCATATGAAAAAAATCCAATGTCCATTCCCAATGATCAATTAGCAAAATGGGGAAAGATCGAATGGCTTACATATCATGGCCATGTGGACGACATTAGTGCAATTTTAGAAGAGATCGATATTGTTTGCCTGCCATCTTACAGAGAAGGGATGCCCAAAGCACTATTGGAGGCTGCTGCTTCCGGAAAACCGATTGTCACTACCGATGTGCCAGGTTGCAGAGAGGTGGTTGACGATGGAATAAATGGATATCTGGTTCCATCACGAAACAGTATAATACTTGCTGAGAAGATTGAACATTTGATTGAAAATGAAGAAGTAAGAAATAAATTCGGAAAAGCATCAAGGAAAAAAGCTGAAACTGAATTTGCCCTAGAGATCATTAACACCCAAATGTTGAGCTTGTATGATGAGTTGATGTTAAGCTCTGAATAGGGTATTTATGAATTGTTTTGTGAGAGATTTGATAATATCTAAACACAGATTTTTTTCTGCAGATTGTCTCATAAGGATTTAATTGCAGATACAATGTTTTGTCAAGGTCTTTTGCTATAGGGTGACACACCCTGTCACCCAACAACCTTATGTTTCCTGAGAATTCAAACAGGCGTTTATCATACATTTATGCTCCAGCACTTTAAAAGCCATCATCTGAACATACTTGCCGGTAAACTGGCTGAAGCTCTTGAGAGGAGCCGGCCGGATGATCCGCTTGAATCGCAGCTGATTATTGTGCCAAACCTGGAGACATCGAGATGGCTGAAGAACGAACTGGCTAAAAGACATGGTATAGCGGCCAATCTTCACTTTATGCTGCCATCGGAGTGGCAATGGAAACAGATCAGAACTATCTATCCTAATCTGCCCAAAAAACTATCCTCTGATCTGGAACCGATGAAATGGGCACTGTTTGAGATATTATCAGATGAAACGGTTTTGGGCCGATTTGGCGTGCTGAAACGTTACCTGTCAGCAAGGGGTGAAGGCTCACAATCCGGGGCTCTCTTTCAGCTTGCGGGGCAGATCGCATATCTGTTTGATCAGTATCAGGTCTATCGGCCCGGTATGATTGTAAAATGGCAAAATGGGTACAGTGGAACCGGTGATGAAGTTTGGCAGTCGGAGTTATGGCGGTTGTTTGACAAATCTGTGAAAAAAAATCATCAGGGAGTACTTGGACTCAACAGGGCAGAACTATTTTTGAAGGCATCAGAAAAGCCTGGAAAATTTCAATCGATGGAGAAATTCCTGTTTCTGTTCAACCCCGGATTGATTCCGAAAATCATCATCGAACTATTCAGAAAATATTCAGAATCCGCAGATCTTTTTCTCTTTCAAATACAGCCATCAGGTGAGCCTGTTGAATTCAGGAATGAATTGTTATGTTCACTTGGGGATGAGGCCGGACGTATTTCGGAGCTGCTGGGAAGTGACGAGGTAATAAAAAAAGAGATTTTTACTCATAGTCATGCAAATACGGATCTGGGTAAAATTCAGGAAGCAATTATCAATAATAGACCGCTTGGGGAGATAGGTAATGGTTCCGGCTCTTTGCAGGGAATTGAGATCCGTTCCTGCCATACGCCACTTCGCGAAATCGAAACACTCCATCAGTTTTTAATGGAACAGTTTGAGTCTGATGATAACCTTCATCCTGATGAAGTTCTGGTGGTGATGCCGGCACCAGAACGTTATGAAGCAGCTATTCACGCTGTCTTCGGGGTTCATGATGGAGAGCTGCCACAAATACCCTATCACATTAGCGGCAAGCGAAATAATGACGATTTCGGCACAAAGAATGCTTTTTTGAAACTGTTAAACCTGGCGGATTCCCGGTTTGCTTTTTCCGATGTGATGGACCTCTTTTCCATCAGGGCTGTCTATGAGCGGTATGGCCTGTGTGAATCGGATACGGAGCTGGTATGTGAATGGATGATGGAGAACCATGTGGTGTGGGGGATGGAGGCTTCACACAGGGAAGAGTGGAATCAGCCGGCCGAAAAATTACAAACCTGGCAAGAGGCGATTCGCCGCGGCTGGTTGGGGCAGTGGATTGAGAGTGATGAAACAGAGATGGTGAATAATGTTCTACTCTTCGGCGGGGCTGATACCACATCAAAACAGAAAGTCTGGGCTGCTTTTTCTGCATATCTCAACGATTTGAATCAGCTCAGAAAAGATGTGAAAACGTCAGGAAGTGGTAGTGAGTGGGCAAGTTGGCTTGAGAAGTGCGCAGCTCAATTTTTTTCTGAACAGGCGGCTGCACAACCGGAAACAATGCAAATTTTGCGATCGATTGAAGATCTAAAAGAGGCCTGTGAATTGGTTCTGTTCAACGGCAAAATCGACTTTTCAGATATCAGGCAGGAGATCTCATTAAAACTTCAGGATTACGCTGCCGGGTCTGCAAATTTTAACAGGGGTGTTGTATTCAGCTCTATGGTGCCTGTTCGGAGTATTCCATTCAAGATTATAGCACTCGTTGGTTTGAATGAAGATGCTTTTCCCCGAAAACCAAAAGTGCCTGAATTTGATTTGATGGCACAGCAACCGGAATCACAGGACAGAAACCGAAAAGAAGAAGACCGCAATCTCTTTCTTGAATCTATTCTGGCTACTGAGAAGGTTCATTACTGCAGTTACATTGGGCAAAGTGCTGTGGATAACGAAACCATACCACCTTCTTCGATTACAGGGGAGTGGGTGGATAGTTTGTGCTCCTATTCCGGTCTGGATCCTGAACAGATTATTCAGAAAGAGCCTCTTTCTGCATTTTCACCCGCCATGTTTACAGGTAAGAAGAGTTACTCAAAATTACTCTGTAAAACCGCAGTTGCTGTAATGAGCAATTCAGACAAAATAGCCGGTTTACAGATGGAATCTATCCCGGATAATGAATCCGGTTCTGTAATTGAGGTGAACAGTTTTCTCAGTTTCTTTGCCAATCCGGTAAAGTGGTTTTTACGAAATCGGTTTGGCGCGGGTTTTTACTCATCTGAAACCGATAAAAATGAGTTTGAAATCGATAGTCTTGAAAAGCACCTTCTCTTCCAAAGAGTTTTTAGATGGAACCTGAATGGTATGCCTGAAGATGATATGCAAAACCTGTTAATACATTCAGGCGCACTTCCCACAGGTCAGACCGGAAAACTGGAACTTGACGAAATCATAGAAAATGTAAATCGATCATTTCAGGTTATTGAATCAAATAGCTTTAAACCAATCTCTGCACTGGTAGATATTTCTATAGTATTGAATCACAATCAAATAGAAGGATCACTTCACTCATATTCAAATAGTGAATTTCTCTCTATTACGCCCTCAACGGTTTCCGGAAAAAATCTCTTTCAGGCTTGGATTGGTCACCTGATTTGTTCACTTTCCGGCGCTCATACAGGCGATTCTTATCTGATTACCAACCTGAAAAAGGATGGCCCCAAATTGTTTCGATTCAGGCCGGTTGAGAGTGCTGAAATTCAACTCAGTAAAATGATCGATCTCTTTAAAAATGGATCACAAACCCCGGAGTTATTTTTCCCGGCAACGATTTATGAATTTGTGAGCCGGGAAAAAGAAGGTAAACCCGATTCGATTAACAAAGCCCGGGAGAAATTTGAAGGTTCAGATTGGATGGAGTTTTCAGAAAGTAATGATGACTACGTAAAATGCCTGCTTGGGGATGATGTGAAGTTTTCAGAAGATCTGTTGCAGGAGAGATACACTTCGCTTTTTGAAGTGATGTACGAGCATATGGAGGAGGTGAAAGGATGAAACCTCTTAACTCCATGTACGATCTTGAATGGGCGCCCAGGCTGATGGTAGAAGCAAGTGCGGGTACCGGAAAAACCTATACCATTGTTGGGCTGTTTATCCGTCTGCTGGTTGAGAAAAAGCTTGGAATCGATCAGATACTGGTGATGACGTTCACCAAAAAAGCAACGGCAGAACTTCGTGAGCGCATTTTTATCAGGCTGCGGGAGGCACTGAATGCCCTGGAAGGAAATTATATGAAAGACGATCTCTTTCTGAAGGAGCTTTTCGAAAAGACGGAAAACAGGAGCGAGGCGACACAACTGCTTCGTAAGGCCATTCATGATTTTGATGATGCACAGGTCTTTACCATTCATGGATTTTGCCAAAAGGTTTTGAGTGAACATGCACTTCTTGCCGGCGTACCGTTTGATCTGGATATCATTCAGCATGATGATCTGCTTCAGCAGGCAGCGGAAGATTTCTGGCGGGTGTTCATGCATAACTATGGTAAAACGGAAGCCGGTGTCTACTACATCTCCAAAATGCTGGATATCGCTAAAACACCATCAGAACTCATCAAAAAATTAAGTGATCTGTTTGAGAAACCGTATGCGAAAATTGAAGGAGAGATTTTAGATGATCCTCTGCATTATTTAGAATCTGTTATAACTCTTCGGAAACAGATTGTTGATACATGGAAGGCAGATGAGAAAGAGATCACTCGAATTCTCCGGAAGTGTGATGTCAGTCGTTTTCAGCAATACCTGGATTCACGTCTACATAAACTGATCCAATTTATTAACAGTGATGGATATTCTACCGATAAGCCTGAGAGCCTTGAATATTTCAGGGCAGACTATTTGTATGATCCGGACAATTTTCCGAAATCAAGAAAAACAGAACCGACTGAAGAACATCGTATATTTGACCTTTTTCAACAGTATGATGAACTGATTTCAAATATTGATA
Source organism: Balneolaceae bacterium (assembly GCA_020832415.1). Taxonomy (GTDB): domain Bacteria; phylum Bacteroidota; class Rhodothermia; order Balneolales; family Balneolaceae; genus Rhodohalobacter. Next base: position 6,086 of record JAFIES010000016.1, read on the forward strand.
CGGTTACAACTACTCTCATTCATGGTTCATATCATGATATTAAAACCAGAAGAGAAGATCTGTCAAGCCAATCTTCTGCAATTACTTACAATGATCTTCTCTTAAAATTAGAGGCATCTCTTCGTGATGACAGGCATGGTGACCGGCTTGCTAATGTGCTTCTTCGAAAATACCCATACGCTCTTGTTGATGAGTTCCAGGATACCGATCCCATTCAATATTCCATCTTCGATTCGATCTATCCGAAACAGGGTGAGAATACGGCTCTGATGATGATCGGTGATCCCAAACAGGCGATCTATGCATTTCGCGGGGCTGACGTCTACACCTACTTTCGCGCACGAAAAGATGGTGTGCAAAATCAATACACACTGAGCAGGAATTACAGAAGTACGCCGCAGTTGATCGAAGCTGTGAATCATCTGTTCAGCGGAGATAACAAACCTTTCCTTGAGGATGCGATTGAGTTTTTTCCATCGGAACCGGGAAAGAGTGAATCAGAAAATAGGTTGATCATTGATGACAAGCACCCAATACCTTTTGAGATAATTACCCGGGAAGGACTCACATCAAACAAGAACGATTCCAGGGAGTTTGCATACAATCAAACCGTTAAGGAGATCGCCGAACTGCTTGAAAAAGCAGAAAAAGGCGAGGCTTCGATTGATGGCAGAAAACTGTTTGCCGGGGATATTGCCGTGCTGATAGCGAGCCATAAGGATGCTGCAGAGATGAAGCGCAGGCTGAAGAAAGTTGGAATTGATTCGGTTACATATTCCAATAAAAAAGTGTTTGAGTCCTACGAAGCAAAGCGCATAGCGTATCTGATGGAGGCTGTTTTGCATCCGTTTGACCGCAGAGCGTTTAGCAATGGCATGTTGAGTGGTTTTTTCAGTCTCAGAATGAGTAAAATATATCAGTACATATCTGATGAGGAGAAACGGCAGATTATGTCGGAACATCTCCGCGAGCTTCGTGAGTTGTGGAGTTCAAAGGGATTTAGTGCGATGTTGAGATCGATTTTTTATCAGGATGATAGAATGGCCGGGCTTGCAAAACTTGAAAACTCTGAGAGAGTGCTTACAAATCTGTTTCAGCTCGCTGATATCTGTTCGCAGGCTGAGCAGAGTGAAGGGCTTGATCCCGCCGGGCTGTTTGCGTGGTATCAGAAAGAGCTCACCGATCCCGGAAAAGATGATGAGAAAACATTGCTGCTTGAGAGCGATCAGAACCTGGTGAAAATCAGTACCATTCATAACAGTAAAGGACTGGAATATCCTGTGGTCTTTTGCCCGATGCTTTGGGAGGGTCGGGAGGTGAAAGACAAAGATCTACTTCAGCAATATCACGAGAGTTTGGATGATGATCTGACGATCAATATCGATCAGCTTAAAGATGAACGGAGGGCGGAGGCATTTGAGAAAAGCGCCTTTGAGAATCTGGCTGAGGAGGTGAGAAAACTCTACGTTGCGGTCACCCGTGCGAAGTATAAATGCACAGTGATTTGGGATACGCAAACCACCTCAAATATTTCGGGGTTAGGCTCATTACTCGCTGGCAAAGAAGCTATTATGGAGATTATTCATGATCAAACCAAGCTCAGCGAGAAGAATGAATCGGATGGAACCCGGTTTGTGAAATCACTGCAGGAGTTATCGGAAAAATCGAACGGCACTATCGGTTTTCGATTGATTGATTCTGCTGAAACAAGAACAAATCCTGTTGAATGGAACAGGGCTGATGAAGAGCAACTTTCGTATCAAACATATAGTGGACGCAACGAACTACTTGTCCAGAATCAGCTGGTTAGTTTCTCTTCGCTGGCATATAAAACCGCTGAAGATGGTGAACCGGATTACGATCAGATTTTGGAAAATTATGTGAATGCTATTACGGCTGAGCCTGCTCAAAAATCGGAACTAACGATCTTCACGTTTCCGCGCGGTGCGAATCCCGGAACGGCGATCCACAAGCTGTTCGAGCTCGAAGATTTTAATTTTAATTCCGTTCAGAAAATCGATCTGAAAGGTTCAGTTGAAGATGTGCTGCAAACTCACAACATCGATATAAAATGGGCAGATGTTGCACAAAAGATGCTTCGGGATGTATCGGGAGCACTGATTCCGGGTTTATCACTTTCTGATGTATCCGGAGAAGATCAGCTTCGGGAGATGGAATTTCATTTTCCCGTGAAAAAACCGATAGCGGAACGGCTTTTTAGTATCATACGAAAAGAACGCCCAACTGAATCAGAGCAGAATAACCTGAACAGTATGCTTATCGGTTTTATTGACCTGATTGTCAGGCAAAACGGCAAATATTATATCCTCGATTATAAATCGAATTACCTGGGGGATTCTCTTGATGATTACTCCGCAGAGAAGTTAAAATCTGAAATGCTTCACGCCGGGTACGATTTGCAATACCATCTCTACATGGCTGCACTGGCGAAATATCTGAGGAAACGACTGCCTGATTTTTCCTATGAAAAGCATATTGGCGGAGCTGCCTACCTGTTTGTACGTGGAATGCGAAGCGGATCAGATAACGGTATTTGGTTTCACAAACCGGATCAAGAGATCATAGAGCAGCTTGAAAAAGAACTGGAGGTGCTATGAGTAAAGGAGCTAAAGATGAGTGGTTTGATGAAGGGATTAAACATGGATGGATTGAGCAGTATGAGAAGGAAGCGGTTCGATTTTTGGAGAGGGAATTTGGTGCATTAAACGGTGCTGAAAAACTAAGTGTGGTATTCACATCGCTATTTTTGAAAGCGGGTCACACCGCATTGCCACTCTCACGATCACCCCGGGTGTGGGCATCTCAGCTTGATATAGGGAGTGAAATCACCCGAAAATTACCGGACACTCTTATTATCGAGTCCGATTTTAAAGGGAGCAAAATTGCAGCCGGGCCTGATGAAATTACACCACTTATTTTAGAGGGCGGAATGGTGGCATTCAGAAAGAACAGGGTGAGAGAGAAGCGTACCCTTGAAAAGCTTCGACTGATGAATAGATTGCAAACCGAAATTCAAATCATACCGGATCACAAAGAGTTAGCAGAGCAGCTTTTTCCAAAATCTCAAGAACATCCGGATTGGCAAAAAGTAGCTGTAGCACTCTCACTGATCAAACCGTTTCTCATCATTTCCGGCGGACCCGGAACGGGAAAAACCACTACTGTGGCTCGTATTCTGGTACTTCATCAGCGGCTGCATAAAAATAAGCTTAGGATTGCACTGGCGGCCCCAACCGGCAAAGCAGCCGGACGCATGGGAGAAGCGCTTCAGAATGAATTGAAGAATTTTGGTTTGACACCTGAAGAGCTGGACTCTTTTCCGAGTGAAGCCAAAACGGTCCACCGATTGTTGAGCGGAACCAACTCGCGTGGTCTTTTGCCGCCGGTTGAAAAAAAGAAACTTCGGTACGATCTCATTATTGTTGATGAAGCGTCCATGATCGATTTGAACCTGATGTATCGCCTGTTGCAGCATCTTTCGGATGATACACAACTGATACTTCTGGGTGATAAAGATCAGCTTGCATCGGTTGAGGCCGGTTCTGTTTTTGCGGATCTGTGCAAAACATCAAAGAATGAGTTTACTCCCAAAACGGCTGAAATTTTGAAACGGATGAGCGTAGATTTACCCGAAAAATATATAAGCAATGGAGAGATTGATGATTCGATTGTTTATCTGACCAAAAGCTATCGTTTTGATGTAAAGAGCGGAATAGGTACAATGGCAAGTTTGGTAAAAGATGGCGATTCAGAATCGAATAAGTTGTCCGAAGTTATAAACAAATTCGACGATCTTGATTGGCAGCAGTTTCAATTTTCGGGTGATGATATCAAATCTGTAACCGATCTGCTGATACAGCATGTGCAATCGGCAGCGGGAATATCAGAACCTTCAGAGATGATTGCACACTGGAAAAAAACGGCCTGGCTTACCGTTTTGAGGCATGGATTAACCGGATCAAACCGTCTGAATCAACTGGTGGAGGAGAGAATCGGAACGAAAAGAGCAGTGCGCATGGAGGATGGATGGTATCATGGGCGTCCGGTAATCATCACACAAAATGATTACAACCTGGGCGTGTTTAATGGTGATCTTGGAGTTTGCCTTCGTGATGAGAATGGCAAATTGTGGGTGTACGTTGAGACCGGTTCGCAGTTGAAGCGAATTCATCCAAAACGGATTACAACTATTGACCCAGCCTATTTTCTTACGGTTCATAAAAGTCAGGGATCGGAATTTGAGCGGGTTAACCTGCT
>JAFIES010000068.1 GCA_020832415.1 Balneolaceae bacterium
GAAGAACTTCAATCAGCATTTAATGAATTAAAATCACTTCCCCCGCTCATTACTTCCTGGGAAATTGAAGCCCTGAAAGAGAAGCTTGCTGATGTTGCAGAAGGAAATGCGTTTTTACTGCAAGGTGGCGATTGTGCCGAGACATTTAATGCGTGTACATCGGTAAAACTTGTAAACATGCTGAAGGTGATGCTTCAGATGAGTTTTATCCTGATTCACGAAATGGGAACTCCGGTTGTAAGGCTTGGGCGAATTGCGGGGCAGTACGCAAAACCACGCTCGAAGGATTATGAAGTTGTGAATGGCGTAAAAATGCTGAACTATCGTGGTGATCTGATCAACAGTTTTGAGGCCAGTGTGGAAGCGCGCACTCCCGATCCAAACCGTCTGCTTGAAGCGTATGAAAAAGCCGCACTATCGCTGAATTTCTTACGTGCACTTTCAGACGAAGGATTTGCCGATTTACAGCACCCGGAGCAGTGGGAGCTCGATTTTATGCAGAATAACGAGTATTACAAAGATTATGAGCAGATGGTAAGCTCTATCAATAAGGCGATCAAGTTCATGGATACCATCACGCCAAACCGAATTAATACGTCTCACAAAGTAGATCTGTACACTTCTCACGAAGCGTTGAATCTTTTTTACGAATCAGCGCAAACCAGAAGGGTACCACGTAAGCAGGGCTGGTTTAACCTGAGTGCCCATCTTGTATGGCTTGGAAACAGAACCCAGCAGCTTGATGGCGCACATATTGAATATCTGAAGGGAATCCAGAATCCAATCGGAATAAAAGTAGGTCCGCCGTTTGATCTGGAAAATCTGCTCAGGTTACTGGATACAGTCAATCCGAATCATGAAGCGGGTAAAATCGTACTCATCACAAGAATGGGGCATGATAATGTGAAGAAACATCTGCCAACATTTATCCGTGCTATCAAACAGGCAGGGCACCCGGTTGTCTGGAGCTGCGATCCGATGCATGGAAATACATACTCAACCGGCAGTAATGTAAAGACCAGAAAATTTAACGACATTCTTCAGGAGATCAGGGAAACGTTTGAAGTTCACCGGTCAGAAGCGAGTTACCTGGGAGGTGTTCACCTGGAATTAACCGGTGATAATGTGACCGAATGTGTTGGCGGTGCCAATGGCCTTAACGAAGATGGACTGGCATCCAACTACGAAACCTACTGTGACCCTCGACTGAACTACGAGCAGAGCCTTGAAATGGCGTTTCTTGTGGCAAAAGAGTGGAATAAGAGTTACAGATAGGGCAGATCTCATATAATTCGGTCAACTTAACAGTTTGCATGGTCAAGGTGTCCCATCGTGCTATGACAAACGGTCTCTCTCTGTTTTAAAAAGTGCAATTTCTGCAGGTCAAAACTCAAGAGTGTCAGATTTCCTGACTGTTTATTGGTTTGGCATTTCAATTGCGATATATCCATTGAAAGCTTGTTAACCAATAATCAAAATGGAGACAGAACCATGACACTTATCAAATATACCCAACCAGACAGAGATATTTTTGGCAAGAGATTTTCAGACATCATGGATGAATTTTTCAATGATGCACTGGAAACCCGCAGAAACACTTTTACACCAAGTATTAACATATCAGAAACCGAGAAGCAGTTCGTTATTGATGTAGAAGTTCCCGGAGTGGATAAGAAAGACATCGATTTAAACGTTGAGAAGAACACACTCACAATTAGTGGTGAGCGTAAGTTCGAGAAGAAAGAAGATGGCAAGCAGTACCATAGAGTAGAATCTCACTATGGAAGCTTCAGCCGATCATTCACACTGCCGGACAATGTAGATATTGAAACAATTAATGCTGCTTACAACAATGGAATGCTACGTATTACCGTTGATAAGAGTGAGCAGAGCATGCGAAAGCAAATAAATATTAAGTAAAGAGCTGTTCTTCTTAGTCCCCTAAAGAGAGCAGGTTAGTTAGCGCCGGAGATGCATTGACATGCGCCTCCGGCATTTTTTTGCTGATATGCTATGCAATATTTGCCACCCAAAACGTTTGCTAAACTAAAATAAATAACTCTAACTGATTCTATGGACAGAATAAAAATCGCAATAGCTGTGCTTTTTGCAGCCGCTTCATTACTGATAGGCATGCAGTTTGCCAGTGACAATTCTTCAACTGATGACACTCCGCAAAACAGAGAATTACCTGCATATAATACAGGCAGTGACGATGCTGAATCGAGCTCAGTAAATCTTCTGAGAGATTTTAATGATGCCATTGTAAACATCGCAGAGCGTACCAACCCAACTGTGGTAACCATTACCACCAGGCAAACAGTAAGGGTAAGGCAACAATCCCCATTCTCTTTTTTCTTTGATGATCCCCGGTTCGACAGAGAACAGGAGTACCAGAGAGATGGACTCGGTTCCGGTGTGATTGTATCTGAAGATGGGTATATCATCACAAATAATCACGTTATTCAAAATGCGGATGAGATAAAAATCATCACATACACCGGCGATGAATTGGATGCCGAAATTATTGGAACCGATCCTGCAAGTGATATTGCGGTATTGAAAGTTGATTCAGGCACACTTCCGGCAATCAAACTTGGCAATAGCGATAATATTCGTGTTGGTGAGATGGTACTTGCCATAGGAAGCCCGCTCGGTCAGCAGTTTGCCCATACAGTTTCTAAAGGAATTATTAGTGCCAGCGGACGTTCATCGCTCGGCCTGAATGCTTATGAAAACTACATTCAAACGGATGCAGCCATTAATCCGGGTAATTCAGGCGGACCACTTATTAATGTGGATGGAGAACTGATTGGTATTAACACCGCGATTGCCAGCCGAAGCGGAGGCAGCCAGGGTATAGGTTTTGCTATACCTATCAATATGGCGCGTAATGTGATGGAAGCGCTGATCACAGACGGTAGGGTGGCACGAGGTTATCTCGGAATTGGATTTGGCGCCGAAGTTGACAGAACCATGGCTCGTGCACTTGGCTTGGAGCGTCCGCGCGGAATTGTAGTGGGCGAAGTAGTACCCGATGGGCCGGCCTACAGTGCAGGTTTGCAGGAAGGCGATGTAATCCTGAGACTGAACGGTGAAGAAGTTCGCAGCTGGATGGATTTCCGTGTAGAAATTGGCAACCGAAATCCTGGTGATACTGTAAGGCTCGATATTTTCAGAGATGGTGAGCGTTTTACAAAAGATGTTGAACTTGGAGAACTTCAGCCTGAAGAGGTGGCAGATTCTATGACTACCGATGAACTGGATGAATTAAGAGAAGAGCTCGGTTTTGCAGTGGATGAATTAAACGAATCTATCAGGCAGCAGCTGAGACTTAGTGAAAATGTACAAGGTGTTGTGGTTAATGAAATATCACAAGCCAGCCGGGCATACCGTCAGGGTCTGCGTCGCGGTGATGTGATTCAGCAGGTAGCAAATCAGCCTGTAACTACACCCAATGAGTTTTATGGATCGATAAGAGCGTTGAAGCAAGAAGGAACCGACGCGGTTCTTTTACGTGTAAACAGGCAGGGCAACAACGTATTTATAGCTATCGAGCTATAGTACTGAGCCCTGTGGTTATGGTTAAGGTGATAACCCCTGCCGGAAATGGCAGGGGTTTTTTTATGCTTTTGAAAATTCTGACATATTCGCAATGAAGCGTTGAGTGGCATCACTTTTGCTTTATTTTGTAAATAAAAGAAAACTATGGAGTATAAAGACTACTATCAGATTTTAGGCGTACCCCGCGATGTTTCTGCTGCGGATTTGAAGAAGAAATACCGTAAGCTTGCAGCCAAATACCACCCGGATAAAAACCCGGATGATAAAAGTGCTGAAGTAAAATTCAAGGAGTTAGGTGAAGCGTACGAAGTTCTGAAAGATCCGGAGAAAAGAAAATTGTATGATCAGGTAGGCTCTGACTGGAAGAGATATCAACAGGCGGGAGCCAATCCGAACGATTTTAACTGGGGGCAATATGCCGGGCAGGGTGGCCAGCGTGTTCATATAAATTTTGAAGACATGTTTGGCGGCGGATCGCGGGGGCAAAGTGGTGCCGGCGGTTTTTCAAGTTTTTTTGAGACTCTTTTTGGCGGAGGGGATCCGTTTGGTGGTTCTCAGTATCAGTCGCGCCAATATCAAAGTGATGCACGAAGAAGAAGTGCAGCAAAAGGCCGTGACAGTGAAGCGCAGATTCGTGTAGATTTGAAAGATGTTCTGGATGGAGTAGAAAAACAGTTTCGGGTAAATGGCGAGAAGGTAAAAGTAAAAATTCCGGCAGGAATTGAAGGCGGGAAACGCCTTAAGTTAAAAGGGAAGGGGCAGCCTTCTGTAATTGGCGGGCCTAAAGGTGACCTTTATCTGAAAGTTTCGGTAGATGTCCCTGAAGGGTTTGAAAGACGCGGAAAAGATATTTATCAATTGGTGCCTCTTGACCTCTACACAGCACTGCTTGGTGGTGAATTAAAAGTGCAAACACTTGAAGGAAAGGTGAAATTGAATATTCCGCCTGAAACACCCAATGGTAAAATATTCAGACTTGCAGGTCGGGGACTACCCGAGTTCAATAAATCCGATAGCAAGGGAGATTATTTTATCAAAACGGAAATCTATCTTCCGAAAAACCTTTCAGCAAAAGAGAAAGAACTCTTTCAGAAACTGGTTAAAGAGCGTAAATAAATTACTGAAAACTATCCCACATTTTGGTTTAGAAAAGTCCCCTTCTCATGTAGTAACGCATACCTGCATTAAATTGAAACCGATTCCTTGTTTCAGTAAAGATATTCAGCTCATTCCGTGTGTAACTATACTGTATGGAGGAAAAAATGGACAGATTATTCTCAACGAAATAGTTGAATGAAGATCCGGCAGTAAAATCAGAAAAGTTCAGGTCATTGATTCGTCGCTGATAACTGATAAATGGCTGGGCAAGAAATCGATCGGTAATGTTGTGCAGCCACTCAGCTCTTGCACCCAATTCGTAGTATGAAAAATCCTTGTCATTGCTGAGATCATGACGATAAGAAATATTAGCTCTTAACCCTATTTGATTATTCAGATCCAGATTTTTATACCATCGTCCGAAAATGGAAGGATTTAAAAGTGTACTTCTGTCTAATTGTGAAAATTCAGTGCCTGTTATCTTGTTTTCATTCTTTGAATAAGAAACCATATGGATGAGGTTAACTCTCGCAATAACTTCCCAGCCTTCCAGACGCTGGCCAATAATTTCTGTCAACACATCTGTCAGGTAAAACAGGTCAAATGGATTCAACTCCATAAGCTGTGTAGAGATTTCCGAGTCCATATCGCCCCAAAAATACTTTTCGGGGCGGTCGTACACTTCATCATACCCACTCACCCTTGTAAACTGTTCTGAAGCATTTCTGAGGTCATCTATAGTCATCTGCTCGCCGGTATCAAGTTCATTCAGCCGTTCATTCATGCGAAGAGAACGAATCATCGGGTTTACATTGCGAATTCTTCCATATCCTATTCCACTGCTCACATAAGAATTAAGAAACCTGGTTAGACGCTCCATTTCCGAAACTACATCATTGTCTGTTCTTTGCAGCTGCTTTAATCTGTTTTGTCTGAGGAAACCCCCAAAACCACCAACGATAAAGAGATCTTTCCGGTCAAAGTAAAACCGTTCACTCACTGATCCGTTTAACACAAATTGAAGGTTTCTTCTGAGATTATCATCTTGAGCGAAGCCGGGATTATTTACTCTGGAGTAATTGATTCTCGGAGAAAGTGATCGGGTTGATAACCTGTTCTCCGATTCATAGAAACGATAGTAGCTTGGAGATAAATTTGCATTGATTTCACTGAGTGATCTGGATTCTTCATCCAAGTTTATTCCCTGAAGGTCACTGTTCAGTGAAAAATCCCAAAATAAATTGGTGTATCCCCATGCCGGTAACCTGTAATCAAGCAGTGGCTGAATATTATCGGTATCAGAAAATCCTACGGACTCCTGGGCAGAAGCTGCCGTTGAAATCAGAATTGAAGTTAGTAGAAGAAGTAACAATCTTTTCATAACAGTTCGTGATAAATTAAGTAAGAAACGTTGGTTGAATTCTGACAGGTTTAGGTTGATATCGAATTGGCAGGATTTAAATTCAAAACACATTATTCATTTATGTAACATTTAATAATAGCATGATCATGTGACGATAAAAGTATGAAATTGATAATGTAAATAATTGAAAGTAAATGATTTATAAATCATTCCTGCTGCCAGTCGACAAGATTCAAATTTTTACTGTACTGTAATACTATAGGAGTTATCTTTATCAAATAAAGTTTAACCAAGATTCTACTTATGAAAATTTTATTACTTTTATTAGGGGTCACATTTTTTGCCGAAACTGATAATTTATCAAATAAATGGGGGCAAGTTGGCCACTACGTAACCGGTGAGATTGCCGAATATCACATGACAGAGACAGCAAGGGAGCGAGTTCAGGAACTGCTGGGGAATACATCCATTCCACTGGCTACGGTTTGGATGGACGATATCCGTTCAGACGGCAGGTACGATCATACAAGAACCTGGCACTGGGCAACAATTGCCGATGGTAAAACCTACGAAGAGACCGAACAGGATGAAGGCGGCGACATAATCTGGGCTCTTGAAACATTGATTGAAGAGTTGAAAGAGGGTGGTCTCAGTGAAGATGATGAGCGTGATAAATTACGAATGGTGATGCATATGGTAGGGGATATCCATCAGCCGCTGCATGTAGGTACCGGCGAAGATATGGGTGGTAATACTGTTCGCGTACAGTGGATGGGGCAAAACTCGAATCTGCATAGGGTTTGGGATACAGATATAATCATGTCGCTCAACATGAGTTATACAGAACTTGCTAAAGAACTGAACAAGGCTACACCGGAACAGATATCGGAATGGCAAAGCGCATCAGTACGCGACTGGGCATACGAATCGGTTAGCTACAGAGACCGGATTTACAATCTGCCCGGTAATATGCGTATTGGTTTCGAATACAGATATCATAATCTGGATATAGTTTTTGAAAGACTGCTTCAGGCCGGTATCAGAATGGCAGGTGTGTTGAATGATATATATGATGAGGGCTGATCAAGACCTAAGCCAACGATATACTGTGGTGTGTGGGATTCCTGCCCAATTACAAGAATCTAATACTGCCATAGAAGCTCAGATAAGTACTGAATAGTCTGCGATATTGTGGGTTCATTGTAATCTCATCATATTCCCTGCAGAATAAATTGATTACAAGTTCATCACTTTACTATTCTATTTGACTAAATCTTCTAACACCTTCTCGTGGGTTTTGTAATCCTCATCGCTCCACAAAACAGATCGAATTGTTTTGATGTTTGTAAGTTTGTGAGCAACGGATTGAATTGTGCTAAACGCAACTCTGGCCGCCTCATCCACAGGATACCCAAATATTCCCGTTGAAATAGCCGGGAAAGCAATAGACTTGACTTCGTATTTGTCTGCAATCAAGAGTGCATTTTTATAGCAATTGCCAAGGAGCATATCTTCAGGTTTGTCTTTTCCATAAACCGGGCCAAGACAGTGTACGATATATCGATTTGGCATTTTTGGTGCCGAGGTAATTACAGCCTCTCCCGTTTTAATGGGCGCAAATTTACTTGTTTCGATTTCAAGTTCGGGGTCACCAATACTGTGTATAGCACCGGCAACACCACCTCCAGATTTTAATTGTGCATTTGCAGCATTTACAATAGAATCACAGTCAGGTTGCTTTGTAATGTCGCCTTTTCTGATTTCTAAATTAATTTTATCTATTAGACTGATAGTCATAACTTATTTAAATGAAAGTGGGAATTTATAAAAAAAATCAAACTGATTGGTTAAAAACTCTCAAAATCAGCTGATCAGTCAATAAAAGATCCTGCCATTCTAACAAAAATGAAATTTTCGAAGCGCTTTTCAAGATAATTTTTTGATAAATAACTATGATTTTTTGTCAGATATAGCAAGTAAGTTTATGAAAACGCTTTCCATAGAGATCGAAAATAAAAGGGCTTTTTTAGTCAATGATGATAGAAAAAATTTAAGACCACCTGGTATTAAGTTACGTAATTGTTAAGGAAACTTGTATGGAAGGGTTTTCATAAATAAAATATGCTAAAATGACACTAATATGATTTCAAAGTTAGATTAAATAATAGAAAATCACTTGTATGATGGATTTACTTCCCCGTAACTTGATTGCGGATTGATAAAGTATCAGTCCTAATCTAAATCACAATTAAAACTTACATAATGAAAGCTTTAAAACTTGTAATCACTGCAGCCATCTTTATGGCATCAGCATTATTTAACGCTGTTGAAGCCAGCAATGCAGCAACCAATGCGGATTCAACAGTTGTTACAACATCCATGAGTGAAAAAACCTTTGACAGACTGGAGACGGGCCTTTTATATGGCATGTCATCAGATGTTATTGGCGTAGTTGAATCTTCACTGTTCAATGCAATTCAAATAAAAGTAACATATCCGGAATTTACTTCGGAAGCTGTTGAAGCTGAATTGAGCAGAATAGTGAAAGAGGGTAACGCACACTCGCTGAGATATAAAGCATATCTTACGTTAAGCTACTACTTAACTCCATCAGAGTTTGACTCTCCGGAGGTATTAATCTCTTTGATGGATAACTCTTACCAGAATGGCATTTTCTTCCATTTGCAGGAGAAAGTACAGTCTGATCAATTCACATCCAAATACAATTAATCCAATTGCAATACGGGTAGTTTTACATCTGCTATTACCCATAGCTGCGCATATCTAAGGAGCGGTTTCAAAAATTGAAATCGTAAACCACCATACCAATCCGGTTGATTCTCATAGTTTATGAATCAACCGGATTTTTTTTGAGGTATAGCTGAAAAGAGAATAATCCATGAAGTATATCTACATTTCACGTACAAGTTCGAGCGTACTTTCTTAAGGTATGTACAACCCGATTCGAGCTATTCTGAATCAGTCCATTCTAATTCTGCTAATCGGGAGGGCGATTAAACAGCTCTTTTATTTTATCCCGGTTTTGCTTCTCTAAACTTTTAAAGGGTTCTGTTCTCTCATTTTGGTTCAGCGATCAGGTGTTAATATCAAGCTTAACATAGAGCCGTGCAAAGGCCATTTCCCAGTCTCGGTTTACGATTCAGTTGGATATTCCAAGAGCCACTGCTGATTCATCGAGGAGCATTCCGCCCAAGAACCGGCATTTGATTACTCTGATCTGCCGTTCATCCAGCTTCGATAGTTTTAAAGGTTTTGATGGGTGAGTTGAAAATGTCCTAATCATATAAACGGAAGCTATGCTTGAGATGACTTACCCTGGCTGATGAGAACGATAAATTCCATCTGAAAAAGCAGATCTCTTTTTCATAGAATCATTCAGAATAGAGGCTGAGCGTATTTTAAATCAACAGGTTTATGCTTTTTTGAAAAATAGTGTCGGAGGTTTTACATCATTTTGGCTTATAAAAGTATACATAGATTTTTTTCGGATAATCTGATCAGTTCAAATCAAAAATTTTTGATATGGGATGTTATACAATTACGAAGCCTCCAAAATCGATATGTAAAAATAAGAGTTTAAGTTGCCATTCAACGGATACAGAACTCCTGTGCCAAAGCTCAAACTTTATATCAATAATTAAGCCGAATAAGAGGTTTCGTTGAAACTGACCAGAATTTACAAAGAGGGATTATGTACGAGATTGATCAAATTTTCTGCAATCCAAAAGAGGCATAATGTTAGAAAAAATCCAAAAATATAATCATTGGCCAGAGAAATGCAGGAAGTTCAGGTCTGTAAAATTATTGTCACTGAAATTGAATCTGGTGAAAGTTTTTGCTTTGGATAACATGGCCATATGTATGATGAACTCGAAAAAGCTGAGAGAAAAGTGAAAGATTTTTTCAAAATATTTCTTTTCTCTTCAGATAGAAAACCTTAAAAATGATTTTTGAATTAACAGGTAAAGATCTGAATCTTCAGATTGCAAAAACAATCGGTATGATTTTCCTGCTGGTGAAGATTATTCCGTGTAGTCTGTTTGCTCAATCCGGATCATTTTGGGACGATACCGACCTTCAGCCTTTTGCAACATCAGGTACTATTAGTTTTGATGCAAACGCTTATACAGCGGATGGAATTGAAAATCGCAGGAGCCCTACAGTATTGAGGACGGATGTTGGTGTAAATGTTAACACTTTTGGGTTCAGATCCGGTTTCAATATCAACTATTCAACTGATGATACCGGTTTGCGGCAAAATATGAATACAATTTCATATAGTGCTTCGTGGAGGTGGCTCAATATTCAAGCCGGCGATATAAACACCAGGTTTTCTGAATACAGCCTGAATGGTGCTTCATTGAGAGGTGGGTATATACGTGCAGAGCCGGGAAACTTTTTAATTGAGTTGATTGCCGGCAGGGCTCAAAGAGCAGTACGACCAAGCATGGACCAGGGTTTTCGGGAACCATCGTTTGAGAGATGGTCTGGTGGAGCTAAACTGGGGATTGGCAGAGAAACCGGATCTTATTTTCATCTAAGTACATACTATTCAATTGATGAACGAGCTTCACTTTCCGGAGAAGAAGTGGAAATTAAAGCCCAGGAAAACATATCCATCACTCCGGATTTTAAAGTAGATTTTTTTGATGGAAGATTCAGTGTTGAAAGTGAGATAACAGTTTCTGCATTCACACGAGATTTAGGCAGCTCCCCAATTGATTTGAATGAAATTGCATATCCAACATTTCTTTCGAATATCTATTTGCCAAGAAATACCACAAGAGTTAACTATGCCGGCCAAGCTTTTGCTAATTTTGTATCAAACCCATTTGATCTGACATTTGGGTATGAACGAATTCAGCCCGGGTTCATTTCGCACGGTAGAAGCCGCGCACGTGATGACCATGAACGCATTAGTTTAAGCCCATCTTTCCGAATGCTCAATAACAGGGTAAACATTCAATCGAATGTTGTATTAGGCCGCGATAATCTGCTTGGCAGCCGGTTGCAAACACAATCGGAAACAAGTATTAATACAAATTTACAGATAATGTTTACCGACTATTTCTCGCTAAACACTAATTATGATCTTTTTTTAAATGATGTAACCCCGCAAGATGATCAGGGATTTGAACAGTCTCAGATATCACACAACATTATGTTACAACCAAATTTCAATTTTCGAACCGGGGATTACAGCCACACTTTTTCGGTTTCAGGAAGTTTTATGACGATTGAGAATACCTTTAGCGATGATATGCAGGGTGATGACTCAACACTTTCTGAAACAATTTCGGGCAATATAAATTATTCAATACGATTCCCGGGCGGATTATCGGCCAATCTGGCTGGGAATTACATGGTTAACTCATCCGGACAGGCAGATATTACCAATGTTGGCGTAAATGCAGGTTCAAGCTATTCATTTTTCGACCGATCTCTCACACTTAGTATTAATGCCGGGTACAGCCAAAATAGCGTTGAAAGAGAAATGTTTAATGGTGATGCCAATGTAAATAGTATCCAGCAAATAACAGGAGCCATAAATACCTCATACCGTCTGAGTAGTAAAGATTCTTTAACACTTTCAGTAAGAACGCGAGTAAACTCTGTAATAGAAGGTGCGGGCAGTGAATACCAGGAACTGGAAGGCGCTTTCAGATATCAGCGAACTTTTTAACTTCAATTTTATGCAACAAGAGAACTCTTTTAAAATCAAAAAGTGGACTTCGAACATAAGCGTACTCGTTAGTGTACTGATTCTCATCAGTCTAATACCGGCAATAGCTATTTCGCAAAGTTCAAGTCAGGTTTCAATAACCGGTATACCTTCCATTCTGCCAACACCTTTCGCTGATGATCTTGAGAACAATTTTATATCAGGCCAATATCAAATCTCCTTTACTTACAATAGTCAGTTTAACCAGCCGGTTGATTTTATTTTTGATTTTGTAGTTCGAAAAGATGGAAGGGCCATTGTTGACCTTCAGTCTGAGCCAAGAGCATTTACACCCGGTACCTATGTTTTTATAAACTTTTTTGAAGAACTGATATTTCCCCAAACTTCCAGCGAAGTTCTACGTGGCCTGCCAAGGGATATTCAAAACCAGTTAGTGCAAACCGGCGTAATTCCTGAAGGCCGCTATACGATTGAAATTGAAGCACGCCCTGTCGGTTCAAGACAGACGAGTATTATACCGGGAATTGCAAATTTTTCAGTAAGATATCCCCCTCCGCCTCGTCTGGTTTCGCCAGCAAACAACTCAAATGTTACACTTGATATTCCAATATTCTCATGGACCCCTGTTGTGGCATTACGTGGGCGTCAGTTGGCGTATGAATTTTTACTTGTGGAAGTTTTTGAGGGCCAAACACCCTTACAGGCCATATTAGGCAACCGGGCAATTACAGAAACAACCTTGATTAACGAAACCACATTGCCATACACCATAGAATACCTGCCTCTTGAACCGGGCAGAACTTATGCATGGCAAGTAAGGGCAAATGATGCCATCCAGGAGATACCATTCCAAAGCGATGGCGAGAGTGAAATATATACGTTTACCTATAAGGAGGCTGAGCAGGATCCAGTCGTAGATTTAGAGGATATTGATGAAATTATTCTTATTCCCGGTTTCGCTAAAATTACAGATCTCGAGGGGCTTACAACCAACCCTGTTTCAGATGCATATGAACTTATTGGAGAAGCAAGCTTGAATCTCGAATTCGCAGGCATTGGAGAACTTGTTACCGATGCAAATGTGAATGTTTTGATACAGGCAAATAATCTGGCAAATCCCATTTTAATTGGTGGCCGTGTGGATGCCGCAGCTGAAATTATTGAGAGTCTGCTTCCGGAGAACGACTGGGTTACTTTTGATGCACTGAACTGGAGATTCGGTGAAAACTTTACTCTGGATCTCTCGTTGTTAACTCCTGATCAGCAATGGTTCAGCGCCGATGGTGAAATTGTTGTAACAAGGGAAGGTTTATACGGTGAAGCTGAAATTTCTGGTGCCCCGCTCGCTTCTTTCAGCCATGATCTGCTTGAGCTTGAGTTAACAACCGTTGGGGTAGAATATCCTGCAAATCGGGTATGGGCCGATGGTGATGCCCGCCTGATGGGAATAGATTCGCCCTGCGAACTGCGAAACCTTGAATTGGGGGATGCATCACTTGCTGCGGGTTTACTGTGCAACGAACAATTTGATGTACCGCTTGTAAGTGAAAGCGAATTTTTGACTATGCAGGTAAACAGAGTACAAGGCGATATAGAGCTTTTTACTGCTGATGGCTCACTTGTATACAACGCAGAGCTGGCATCTACTATCGGTATGTTAACTACCAGCGGCAGTTATTGCGGATCAAATTCTATCATATCACTAAGCAGTAGTGATGGCTTTAATATTGAGAGGCATCGCTCAAGCTGTCCTGTAATTGATCCGAGAATTGACCTGGGTTTCGCGAAGCTGCGTTTTGAAAATACTGAAATAAAACATTTAAGCTATAATCCGGGGAATTCATGGGATTTTGAGCTTGGGTTTGATGCCAGTCTTGAAGTACCGGCATTCAATTCATGGAGTTCATTAGCTATGGAAGGCATTTCATTAACTCCGGAGGGTATTGAATTTGAGTCAATCAACTTTGGGGATTCTGAGCAAGTAAACCCGTTGCCTTCATTCGATGCACAGCTATTGAAACTAAGGCTCCGGGAGTTTGCAATAAACCAGTTCACATTTCCGGTTTTCGACTGGGATGGCCAGGGCCCGGGACCATGGGAAATAGAGTTTGAAGGCAGCGCTGCCGTGCAAGATGGCGGTAATATTCCGGGTTGCCTGCTTGGTACGGAATTAGCAGCAACACAAGGCAGAATTGATCAAAACCGGGTAATTACTAACTTAGGGCTGGATAACTTTTCGGGTTGCGATTGGGAAATAGGGCCCGGCTACCAAATTCAGCTTCAGAATATATCGGGTGTGGCTGGTTTGGAGTATCCGTCAATTGATGAGGTGCAACCATTTGGCAGGTTATACCTTGATGGAGATATTGAGCTTGGCAAGCCATTTCAATGTGAAGGTGCCGGAAATACAATCAGTTTTTCAGGAGATGATTTAAGCCTGTCAGATGGAATTCGTGGTACCCTTGAAGATGTAATACCGGGTTGCCCGCTTGCAGTTGGCCCGTTTGAAGCTCAGGTTACAACATCTTCAGTAGAATTTGATTTGAGTGAGCGGGGCAGACAACAGGCAATTATGTATGTGGATGCTGTTATTGATTTGCCAAACGGTCCAACAGCCGAGGGTTCTGCAGTCATCAATCTGATGACGGGCAGATTCATAGATGTTTCATTTATTATTGACGAGCCGTTTGACTGGCATATTCCATCGCAAGATGCTCCCGCTTTAACATTCAGACTGAACAGAGCAGAGATAACACGGGACGGATTTTTCATCAATGGTCGTCATGAGTTTACACTTCGTGAAAGCAGCATGGGAGTTACTTTTGATAATTTCCTTATAGATCTCAGTACGTTCCGTGTACAGAGCGGCCGGATTATCTTTGATGAACAGTTTGCATTTGAAGTGGGTATTTCGGATCAGCTCGATCAGTTAACATTTCAATCTGTTGAACCTGAAACAGAGCTTATGTTAGAGCCCGGCCTATTGATGGAGTTGGCCGGAACTGTGGTTATTGATTCACTTGGGATACATACTACTGGCAGTGCTGATGCAAGCGTAGCTTTTGGAAACCGAAATTTTGACTCGGCAGTTACAGTTGAGTACAGCAGAGATTTTCGTCTGTCACTGTATCCGTTCGGGGTAAAAAGTGGCCAGGCCGATTTCTACTTTCAGGGTGATAAATTTGCTTATGTAGACCCTTCCGGTTTTCATCCGGTTATGGCATTCTTTGCGGAATATCTTGTACCGGACAGGTTACCGCTTCCAACAGAGCAAATTGCATATCTGCAGCTTCGAGAAGATGGCAATCTGCTGGTTGATGTTACAGAAAATGAAGATGGAAATTATGTTCTTTCAACCATTCCGGGATCTAATCTTTCGCTTGTAGTGCCATATATCGATCCTGAAAGCCCGCCAACGCTTGCTGATGTAACCATCGATGATTTAACTATATCAGCCAATCCATACTCTCCGGAGGTGATTTCCGGCTCGGTAGAGGTTGATGTGCCTGCAGATAACCCGATTTTTAATCTTACAAACAGGAATGTGCCGTTAACGATACGCCAGATTCATTTTGGTTCCCGCACGGTAAACGGTAGTTCTATTACGGCTCTTTATATGATGGGCAATCTGCACCTGTTTGATCAGGAGCTTGACGGTGCAAACGATGTAGAATTTTACCTGCGAGGTGATGGATTTGTTCGAGCAAATTTTGAAATGACAGGTATGGATAGCCAATTTTCTATCGTACCAGATGAGCGGGTTGTTGTTGGTGTGGATGCATTAAGTGGCAGCTTCGAGATGCCCATTGGAGCGGGATCACCAAGCTACGATTTTAGTGTTGGTGGTAGTATAGAGGTGTTGACGGATGAAGGTTATCGTGCTGGAGCGGATCTCTCTATTCGAACAGAATCAGGTGGATTTTTCACAATATCAGATTTTGATGGCTATGCATTTGACGAATCGCCAGGATTTGGCATAGGAAACTTCAATCTAAACCTTCAAGAAATTGTATCAATACCCGAATTCAGTTACTCAAGTGAGAATGGTTTTGAATTTGCCATTGAGCTGGACCTGGATATTGGAATAGAACTTTCCGGCGGCCAGCGAATCGATTTTCCGTTGAATGAAATAGAGATTCGTCATGATGGCATCTCTTTTCCCGGACAATTAGTAGATGAAAGCAGTTTCCCGGGGTTAAACCTCCCTGAGATCGACCTGCTTGGATTTGGATTTAAACCACTGGCTCTTAATATCCCTTCGGGATTCACATGGTCTTGGGTGGATGGATTTGATATAAGCCCCAATCTTTTAATGAATTTTGCAGTTTATTTACCGGAATTTGAGGGAACCCCGCTCAGTCCCGAAGACGGATTATTATTTACCGATGTAGGTTTTGATGAAGGATTTTTAACGGGTGCAATCGATCTCAATTTAGGCGGTATTGAACTACCTATAGCCTCAGGTGATCAGGTGCCAACTCTACTCGTTGATGGTCTCTCCGTAGCTTTGGCGAAAGTTCCATCAAACAGCTATCGGCAGGCGATCGATTTCGATATAAACGGTACCATAAATAATATCCCTGCATTTACTGTGGACGATCCCGCAGCATGCCCCGAGGGTGCTGAATATTCACTTTCCATAATCGAAGGCAGGGCTTTTGAAGGAAGTATTACAAATATGCAACCCTGCGGATACCTTGAACTAGGCCCTTTTACACTGGAAGTACCAAACGCAGATCTCAACCTTTATCTCGATGAAGATGTGCAGATGGCCGTACTCGATGGCGCTGTAGATGTAACACTGCCGTCACCGGGTGGAGGCCAGCCGGGCACAATTTCTGGACAGCTTGTATTGGACGCAATTTCAGGGACCATTCATGATGGTTCTGTTAGCATTACACAACCATTTGGCTTAAATATGCCATACTTCGAGGACGATGACCCTCTTTTCACATTAGCCATAAACCAGGCTTCTCTCGATTCCCAGGGATTAACCTTAACAGGTTCCGGCAACCTTGAGCGGGGCAATGTAGATGCTTCCGTGAACTTTGATAACCTCACCATAGCATTGCCTGATTTTTATATTGCCGGTGGCAGTGCAACTGTTGCTGCTGAATTTTCAGTTCTCTTTGATGTGATGCCGTTCGGTTTCGAATTGATAGCTGATGGTGATCCCATGCCTGCAAACAACGCTTTGCTGATGGACATCGATACCCAGGTTATTATCAACGAGCATGGGCTGAACTTTACAGGTGCTGCTTCATCAAATTTAATTTATGAAGGTGAACAGTACACCAACCTGCGGGTAGAACTGGTTGATGATTTTGCGATGAGTATTTCCGGACTTTCAGTATCCAGAGGGCGTGCAGAATTTTACTGGGATGAAGATGGCGTACCAGCTGCCATGCCCATCGCATATATCGATGAAGACGGTTTCCATTTTGGCTCGGGATTGCTTGTGTTCTTGCCCGATCGCATTCTGCTGCCAACCGAAGAGATTGCTTACATAAAGGTAAAAGATGATGAGGGCGAGCCGTTGGTTGAGGTGGAATCAACAGACAGCGGGATGCTGATCTCTACCAGTGAATATTTACCCCTTGTGATACCTGCATTACCTGATCAGGAGGGAGAAGATCTGGAAGTAGGCGTGAGCTTTACTCTCCAAACAGATGATGCTTATAACGTAACCGGTGGATCGCTTTCACTTCAGTCTAACATATCACTACAAAACAGACTGGATCTGCCTGTTACTCTCACGCACCTGAATTTGGATGACGATGATGGTATTTCGCTGGAAGTTGGCCTGACTTTTGATTTGCCGGCCATTTTTGATGGACATGAAGCCGCACTTTTTGCTACGTTATCGCAGAATGGGGTCGAATCGGGATCATTTTCTGTGGGTGATGTAAGTACTTCGTATGATGCTTCACTGGAACCAATTTATACATTTGATTTCTCAGGGTCTGTTCCCGGTTCAGCCGAAACGGATACGTTTGAAGCAAACCTGTTGGGAATTGAAGCCACATTTGGAAGTAACAGTGTGAGCTTTGCCGGCACCTTAGGCAGCAGCCTGGTTCTTGATGATGATGACGACCCGCTCTTTTTCAATGCACAGTGGTCAACCGAGGGATGGTCTTTTATACTTGATCCGGGAGATACGCTGGATGATTTAAGGCTTGGCCAGGCACTCTTTTCTTTGGATGATCACGATGGCCTGACACTGGTATCAGAAAACGATAATTTTTATCTGAGTGTAAACGGTATGGTATCGTTCGAAGAAATTCTGGATGAGCCGGTTTCCATTACAGTGCACGATTTACAGATTGGGGTAACAAATTACAGTTCATCTGCATCACTCCATTTTGCCATAGGTCAGGCAGTTGGAGATCTTGGAGATCAGCAGTTTGGATTTTTTGATAATGCTTTCTTAATAAATCTGATCAACCCAACGGTAACATTATCAGGCAGAGAGCTTGCATTAGCAACAGATGGGAATATTCAGTTCCTCGATCAGCAGATTGATTACAGTGGCCTCGAAATTACAACTGCCGGGCATTTCGATTTTAACCAGATAAGTGCCGGTGATATAGAGATTTTTGAACAGTATCTGGTGCTTCAGACAATTGAATTAACCAATGATGATGGTTTTCAGCTTAGCTCAGATATACAGGTAACACTGCCAGCTCCGGTTGATGATTACGACGCAGTTGGTCAGTTAACCATGTACCGGGATGAAAGTAATCAAATTCAAATAGACCAGATTGGACTAGAATTTGAAGTGAACGAACGCTTTGATCTTCTCAATTTCGGAGAGTTTGAACTCACAATGGTTGCTGTAGAGATTAATCCTTTTGACTGGATTGAAACCGGTGTAGCTGCAAATGGCAATATCTACATTGGTGATGAACAGGATCCGGCTATTGAGTTTGGTAAGAGTAATAATTTCCCGAATCAGCCGGGAATAGGCCTCAGTTATGGTGTTGGGCAATCGATTCATGTAAACTATAACATTACCGGAAATACCTCTTTCGATTTCGATCTTCATTTCTTCAACATTCAAATTGCTGCAGATATAAGCTCATCTGCTTCTGAAGGTTTTGAACTTTTACTGGCCGGTGAAGCAGGTATGACTCTGCCTTCTGTTGATGCCAGCTTAAGCTATGAAGGTATCCGGGTAACAGAAGAAGGCCTGGTTGATATAGGGAACATAACCGGTGGATCGATAGATGTAGCAAGCATTCTTTCGATGGAGGTTGGCCAATTTGTATTTAAGGCAAATGAGGCTGGTTTTATGATAGACCTTGCTGATACTCAGGAGAGAGCTCCTGATGAGCTTCAGGAAGATGGTGATTTTGACTCTGAAGAGGTAGCTACAACAAGAGTTGAAGTTACCGAGATCATGTGCTTTGGCCCATGCCCCGAAATAGGGATGGACTCAGACAATGCCGGTCTCGAAATCAGTATCAACGCTGATGGCGGTAATGAAAGTGGTGGGCTTAGCGGTGGGGTTCACAGAGTTATGTTCTATAATAGTGCAGCAGGAAGGGCATTAACCGTTGAAAACCTGCACGTTCAGCTCGATGACTTTTTCTCAATGAATGCCTCATTAAACTATGTGCAGGAAGGACAAGATGTTTTGGTGAGAGCAGCAGCTTCTGCATCGTTCAATTTAGCCGGTGAGTCAATTGATGCTGTTGTAGCTGGAAAGTTTTCAACCATTGGCGGGCAGGTCAGTTATGGCCTTTTTGTAGCTGTTCAATCTGACGCAGGCATACCAATTGTTCCGGGAGTAATAAACCTTACCGGTGCCGGTGGCGGATTTTTCTACAGGCCGGTTCAGGATGATCTCACAATGGTTCACAATGCAATGAGCCGAAGCGGTGTGCACGAGCTGGTGGATGAAGATGCTGCATCCATTCAGGGTGAGGCCGATTTTGCAGTTATGCTGTTTGCATCGGTGAGTTTAGGTGGCGGAGGCAGTGCTGCCATTCTTGAGGGATCAACCTTCTTTCAAATTACCAATCAAAGTTTTTATATGGATGCCAGGGCATCTGTTCTGGGAATGGATGGTGAGGATTCCATTGCGAGGACTGACATAAGCGGTACCTTATCAGCATCCATCATGCGCGACCCATTTGCGATTATTGTAGGCATAGATATTACCGTAGATATACCCTTTATCATTGACGGATCTGGCGATGTAGAATTTTTCCTGGCTGGTGAAGAAGGTGAAAGGGTATGGGGCGTGATTGGTAACGTAGAATTTACCGTGTTCAGATATTTAAACGGCGACGCTACCCTGATGGCAGGAAATCCGGGATTTATGTTCGAAGCTACTCTATCTGTCGGGTTTGATATAAAAATCATCGATTTTAAAGCAAGTCTTACCGGTGCTATATGGATAATGAGTGATGAGGATTATCAATTCCCATTTGGTGCATATGGCATTGTTGATGTTGAAGCCAAGGTATTGAAGGGATTGGTATCTGTTGATGCGGAAGCGAAGGCCATTTTTGTTACAAAACAAGG
>JAFIES010000030.1 GCA_020832415.1 Balneolaceae bacterium
GCGTTGATTGATTCAGCCCCGCCACCCGTAAACAGGTCCATTATACCCATTCCCGGTATCTGACCGATGTGGTTTAAGTTGGTATTATTCACATACCCCCACAACCAGCCATCGGTTGACTCACCAAACCGATCCCTCAGATATGCCACTGCCTTTTGGAATGATATAAATAGTAGATCGTTCAGTGTCTCGGTATCATCCGTCTGAACATTGTTAAATATGGGTGAATCAGGTTCATTAACGATCAGTTCTGCAGTGATGTCTCTCCAGGGGCGTCGCATGGGGTAATCGGCATCGAATTTATTATCCCAGATTTCACGATTCAATTCTACCCACCACCTTCTGAAGAGAGACGGCTCAATTTTATCACCATCATTCAGATAATCCCATTCAGCCAGCAAGTCGATCAATGCACGTTCATGTGATTCAAGCTTGGTTCGGTCATCTGCAATTCGCTCAAGCATTGTGGGCAGTATGCTGTATGCATGATAACTGAAATTATCCATCAGCATCACTTTGAAATCATCTGTGGTGATATTATCCATCTCCGCAAGTAGGTCATTAATTCGGCGGCCGCGTTCGTAGGGCGCAAAATCGTCGCCCAGATAGTATGGATAATCAACATCGGCAGGATATTGATTTGCCGCACTCAGAAAACCTCTATCGGGATTGAGTGAGTACGGATTCTGCTCATAGGGGATAAATTCGGTCCAGTCGTACAGGGGATCGGAACCATCGCCTACCGTTCTGCCCTGGAATTGCCATTTTACAGGAAATTTACCGCCGGTTTGAATCGCAATATTTCCATCTATACCTGCATAATTCATGTTTTGTGCAGGCGCCTGATACGTTCGAAATGCTTCTCTGAAATCGTCATAATTCTGTGCCCGATTGAGCAAATAAAATGTTCGAAGCTCATTTGATGGTTCATGGGCAATCCATCGAAGTGCCAGATCTTTCTGATTAATTTCATTGATTGGAGTTTCGCGCACACTTTCGTAAACAGGCCCATGGTGCGTAAAGAGAATGGTATCGGTAACAGCCTCTCCGCTTTTGGTGTAGATTGTTTCGATACGGGTTTCAACAGGAAGCCACTCCCCATCGTAGAGATACTCCGATTTCTTCTCATCCCTGAAGGTTATTTCGAGCCAGTCCATCACATCAGCGCCGGTATTTGTGGAACCCCAGGCGATATACTCATTAAAGCCCACTATTACTGTTGGAGTACCCTGCAGAGTAACTCCATACACATTTTGATCGGGTGTGTGCAGCTGAACTTCGTACCAAATTGCCGGAGCGGACATATTCAGATGCATATCATTGGCAAGTATAGGATATCCGGCTGCTGTTTTTGTGCCATCAACAACCCAGTTATTGCTGCCGTTAAACGGGTGCGGTTTCCACGGCTCAATCTGTTCTGTAAAACGAGGCTGATAAAGCGTATCGGGCCTCTCTGTCGGTATCGGTTCAAAATCCCATTCTGTTCCGGGTGGGATGATTGGATCCATTAAATCGGGGCGTTTGCTGAGATACCGATTCGCAAACTCTTCTCCCAGATATGCGATTGTATTACTGGTTTCCACTGCAGAATTTCTTCCGGCAAGCATTTGAGTCATGTACTTCAATAAGAGTGCAGTATGCAGAGGTTCCCACTGCTGTGGTTCCACACCCAGCACTTTGTATTCAACCGGAAACTTTTCGTAGTGAAGAGTAGCAATGTAGGCATTCACTCCGGCAGCATAAGCATCAAGAACACCTGAAATTAATTCATCACGGCCAATCTCCTCCATTGCCTGTTCTGCTCCATAAAGCATGCCAAGCCTGCGCTGATGGCGATCGTATGAAATGAGATCATCTCCCAGCCACTCTGCCAAAAAACCGCCTGCAGCTCTTATCTGTAATTCCATCTGGAAGAGCCGGTCGCGAGCGGTTACATATCCCTGGGCAAAGTAGAGATCATGATCGTTTTCTGCGAAGATGTGGGGCACTCCGCGATCATCAAAGAAAACATCCACAGGCTGCTGCAAACCATCAACGGTCAAATGCAGCTCACCGGATACTTTTACAGTTTCAGCATTTGCCCAAAAGCCTGTAGAAGGATGAAAAAACTGGCCAACCGGTGGTAATGGTCCCAAAGCTGTGGAATATATAAACCAGGTGATAACTGCAAAAAGTACAGTTGCCAACAGAGATATTTTTTTTGCCATCAGAAGTGATTTTTTTAACTGGAACGCTCTAATAGTAAATCTTTTACACCCAGCTTTGCAAGCTGCGATTAAAATGAGATTAAAATACCATTTTTCAGCTCATAGGTAAGTTTTGGGATATCAATTACGGGATTGGCATCGTGCGTTAGCACAAAACTGACTGAAAAAAGAACCCATCTGCTCATACGGATATTTAACTGATTTTCAAGTGTAACCCGAGGCTCAAAGAATCTTGAGGGCCTTGCCTGGTAATATCCGATTAAGAGAAGTGATGTTTGATCGGAAAGCCGTCCCCGCATGGAGATGTTATTTGTGCTTTTCAAAAAGTTGTTTTCGATTGCCTCTTCCCCCGAAAGCCGCCAGTTCTCGTACTCCTGCATCAATGCAGTGCTGAATCTGCCGGTTATGGCATCACGGGAAAGGAATGTGTACCTCACTCCCGCTCCGGCAAGCGCACGGCCTCTCAAGCCAAGATTGTTATTGTACTGATGCTGTATAAAAAGCTCGGGTGAAAGAGTTCTTTCCCGATAAAAAACACCTCTTAAATGCGCATAACCGCTGCTAACCAGCGATGCCCCGTCAACATTGATAATTTCGAGATTGGTCAGAAAAACGTAGCTGTGCAGATTGGAGTAGTAAGCGGCGTTTGCCTGGTTTCCAAGTTTAAAAATACGGTCGTTGTATTTATTAACAGACAGGTCAAAACCGAGGTCTCCGTGCCAGCCTGTACTGTCGGCAAATGTTCGGATTCTCTCCACATTTAGAAGCTGGGCATGTAATGTTGAGTAACCGGTGAGAAAAATTAAACAGAGAAACAGTGTACTGCGAAAGAAAGCCATGAAATTCTTAGTTACAATGGTGTTGAATCAGATCAATCAAGCGGAGAGAGTACGCCGGTTGTATGGATAAAGATAAATGCGTCATACCGCTCCGGGAGAAGCGATGGAACGTAATTTCCCTGGTCTGCAGCCGGGTTATATGTTACCCCGATTGCCCTGTGTGGTACGGGATTCCGGAGTTCGTTTATTATTTCATCCTGATCAAAAAGCAGGTACAGTTTTTCAAGGCCTGTCTGCATTAAAATGTGTTCCCAGCTGTCTGATTGTGCTTCGGGAGTTTCCATTGCCTGCATGGTTCCTTCCCAGCTGCTTGCAGCCAGAACTTCGCCCGTATAGGTACCAAAGCCGATTGCGAATGTATTGTTGCGACCAAGTGCATCGCGGCTCAGCTGACCAATATTTAGCACTCCCATCCGTCCCATATCTGTTGCACGGGCATCGCCGATATGCGTGTTATGTGCCCATACAATACCCCGGCTGTTATCACCATAAAACTCCAATAGCCTTTCTGCTGTAAGGTAAAAGTGCGATGCTCTGTGATTCCACGATGCCGCACCACCCTCAATATTTGAGCGATAGTGCAGCTCTGCATTGATGGCTACTTTTGCGCCCTGTTCAGCCCGAAAATATTCCCATTCAGATATACCATCAGAATCTCGAAGGGATTGAACCATTTCGAGCACCTGCTCAATATCATCCCCGCAATGCTGCCCCGTTCTGGCAACCATTTGTACGTAATTGCCGGGATCGGGGTGGCGTGTCATACAAGAATAGGCCCTGTCTGCAGTTCTGCCCAGGCTACTATCAACTGTATTGATCCAGCTTACTACATCCCGCATGGATGCCTCATGATCATACACATCTATTCCATAAAGGCCCACTCTTTCGGTCGGTTCAAGCCCTGAATTATAATCGTGCAGCCACTCCACAAGGCTTTTGAACTCACTATTTTTCCACATCCAGAGCGGCCATCGCTGTAATGAGTTCATCACTTCAGATATATCGGCCGGTGCACCCGGTTTATGCTTTACATATTCATTGATTCTTGCCATCGATGCCCAGTCACCCTCAACTGCAATAAAATTGAATCCCCTTTCCGAAATAAGATGCTTGCTCATTGCAGCACGTTTTGTGTAAAACTGAGAGGTTCCGTGCGATGCCTCTCCCATTAATACAAGCCGCTCTTCAGTGATGGCGTCTGTAAGTGTGGAAAGTTCAAACCGATCCTCAAATGGTACGGCATGTTGAAGAATCACATCAGGTGATTGTGAAAATGAGTTTGTGAAGATTAATAAAAGGGGCAGAACAGCAAGCAGTTTTTTCATGGGTATCGTATTGATTTTATGAATCGACCATAAGATAAAAAAAGAGTGCAGGTGCTGAGTAATGGTTTCGTATTTATTCTTGCAAAATGCAGATGAATCTATTACCCAGCCAATTCAAGTGTCTTTTCAGCCTGCCAAAAATGTCTTTTTTGATGTGAATGCCAGATCAGAATAAACTCTGTGAGCGACATTCTGATTTTAAACACAGAATTCTTCCCTTTAATTTTTTTCAGATCAAGATGGGAAGTTTCTGCCTCGTTAATTCTGGATATGATCTCTTTGTTTTGACGGATCAGCTCTTCAATATCCGTTTGATAATCTTTCGCCTCTGTAAGAAGAGGTTCCATTCTGTTGAGAGTTTTGATTTTCATTTTGTAGGGCGGGTTCAAAAAACTGATGAACATCCTGATCAAAAATCCCGGATAAAAATCAGGCTGGTCGGTTGTCGGATTATCACTTTTTGAGATGGCTTTATCAATGAATCGAAGATACAGCTCATTAAACCGAACAAGATGTTGCACGATTTCACCTGTACACCACACCTTATCTGATGGTTTATAAGAAAGCTTTTCAGGTGATAGCTTAGCAAGCTCTTCAGCTTTTTTGATGGATTCCTCGAAAAGCCCGGTTAACCCGGAGTATGTGTACCTCTTGCTCATTTTATCTTAATTCCATGCGTTTTTGGCTGCCATAATTCTGTTGTACGATTCACGTATTCTCTCCTCAGTTATCACCCCATCATCAATTAGATCTTTGATGATTCCGGTTACACGGGGCACAATTTCGGGATCATAGACCGAGTTATTGGCAAAAACAAGTACATCCACCCCGGCCAGTATGGCATTCTCCACAGCCATTTCCAGCCCGTAGTACGATCGGATTGCATCCATCTGCATATCATCAGAAAACAACACTCCTTCAAAACCGATCTCCTCTCTTAATAAGCCGGTTTGTACCGATTTTGAGAGTGTAGCCGGCACATCCGGATCGAGATTCTCATTAAACACATGCGCTGTCATCACAGCAAACGGGCTCTCTTTTTGAACCAAATTCTTGTATGGCTCCAGCTCAATCTCTTCCCACGTATCGGTTACATCGGCCATGCCCACATGAGAGTCGTTCCAGGCGCTTCCGTGGCCCGGAAAGTGTTTCAGAACTCCAAGTATGTTATACGCAGTAAACTCCTCGAGAAATATTGAGGCGTGGCTGGTCACCAGACCAGCATCTGCACTAAAACTTCGGTCAAGCTGACCAATAACCGGGTTTTCAGGGTTGGTGTTCAGATCAACAACAGGAGCAAAGTTTACATTGAAACCGAGCTCATTTAACTGCTTTGCCATGTTTGCCGCATAGTAGCGTGTGGAATCGGGATTGTTTAAATCGCCCAGATATTCAGCAGATACGTGTGGAGCAAACCCTCTGTCTGCCTTCAGCCGGGCCACGCGCCCTCCTTCCTGATCTACAGCCATAAAAAGCGGCAGCTCTGATAGATTCTGCAGATCAGAAATAAGCTTTTTAACCTGCTCGGGACTGTCGATATTTCGATTAGGTGTGCGGGTTGGCATATCGTAATCAAAAAGAATAATTCCACCCGTATGGTACTCCCTGATATCGCGAATTACATGGGATGTATCGCTAACTTCAAATCCTTTGAAGCCCACCATCAGCATCTGACCGATCTGTTTATCCAGCGATACCTCAACTTTTGAATCGGCTTTTTCTGATTCGTCTGAAAATGGCAACAAAATCAAAATGAGAGGAATAATTGAAGCAAAAATCTTTTGTATATGTGATAGCATTGTAGCTGGATTTATTAGTTAAAACTTGATTTATCGGCCAAAGTCATCTTCTATCCGCACGATATCTTCTTCTGCGGATGGATCGTTGGAATCGGTATGCTGCCAAATTTCAGCCACGATACACCAATCGTCACGCCCAATCAGGCGATGTCTGATTCCTTTTTCAAGCCGTATGATATCACCTGTAATAAACGTCTCAGGCGGCTTCTGTTGGTCGGTTTTGCTGATGATTACATCCACGTCCCCTTTAACAATTTTCCACAATTCAGACCTCCGATTGTGATATTGCCATGAGAGGCGCTTGCCGGGCTCAACAAGCAGAACCTTAGGGCTCAGAGTTTGATGCTGCAAATCCTCTTTAGTTAGCTCACCGGGGAAAAATTCTTCAATAAAATTGGTAAGTGAGCTATCCTCTATTACAAAATAACCCCCCCACGGTCGTGATGTATCTTTAGAGTGAATCTTTAATCCTTTTGATGATAGTTCAAGCTCGGTATCTGAAAAAATTTCAGTTTTTGTGATTACCATACCTGCAGATTGGTTACTTGATTAACTGGTTAACAGCTAAAGGTAAGAGAAATAAAACTGTAGAAAAAAGAAGAAACGCATATTCCTGCTGCTTCAGGAGTGTACCGGTAGTGTAATTGTAAACTCGGAACCGGCCCCTGGACTGCTTGTGATTTCGAGCTTGCCATTAAACAGATCAACAAACCGTTTTATAATGGTCATACCAATGCCGGTACTGTCAACATCTGGTTTTTGATTGGATTTTACTGACAACCCTTTCAGTAACATCTCTCTTACCTCTTCCGTCATACCGGTACCGGTATCCTTCACACGCAGAATGATACTGGTTGAACCGTACTCAGGAATTCGTTCAAGTGTACTTTGAACAGAGCCACCATTTTCGGTGTACTTAATGGCGTTGGAAAGAAGGTTACCAAAAATCTGCTCAAACTTCTCTTTGTCGATCTGTACATTAGCCAGGTTATTGCTGCCTGTGAATTGAAGGTCGATGTTTTTGAACCGAGCCAATGGTTCATACAGAGATTTCATTTTTTGGATGGTTTCCCTCAAATCCGCTTTTTGGCTATCGATTTTAAAACCTTCAGAATCGAGAAGTGCGTAGTTAAAAATTTCACTTATCATCTGTTTAAGCTGTTTCGCACTTTGGCTGATACCTTTAATCAAGCTTTTAGATTCTGCGCCCGAAATAACAAAATCTTCTGTTTCTATCATCAAATCGGTTAATCCGATGATTCCGTTTAAAGGAGCTCGCAGATCGTGGCTGAGCATTTTCATGAGCTGAACATGGTATTGATTCAGCCTTTTGAGTTCTGCGTTTTGCTTTCGAAGTTCCAGATGCGCCATAACCTGATTGGCCAATATTCTGAGCTGGTTCTTTTTCTCTGCATCGAGTCTTTTAGGGGTAAAATCCAAAATACAGAGTGTGCCGATTATCAGGCCATCGTTATTTTCAAGTGGCGCACCCAAGTAGTAACGAAACTTCGGATCATTCTTTACATGAGATAGATCCTTAAAACGTTCATCAACCGAGAGATCGGGTACTTCAAACAGATCAATTTTCTGTATAGCGTACTGACAAACTGTACTTTTTCTGGGTGTGCTGCGCTGATCAGATGAAATTCCATATAACGATTTCGACCACTGTTCCCGGTCATCAAGCAGGTTTATAATAGCAACCGGTGATGCACAAATGGATGCTGCAAGCCGGGTTAATTCATCGTACTCTTCTTCAGCACCTGTATGTAAAACTTTATAAGAATTGAGGGCTTCTAAACGCTTAAACTCTAAAATATCATCCATCTGCACCTAAAAGCCATAAAATTTATTATTACTGTAAGATATTTATATCTGTGAGCAGCTCACGTAGTTCAATCTGATTGATAGGCTTAACAAGGTAACCGAGGTATTTGGTTTCCTCAATCTGTTTTTTGTAAAATCTGTCTGAATTTCCGGTAATGTATACTACCTTTATTTCATTATTCCCATTTAAACTTCTTACAACATCAATACCAGTTGATTCCTCCTCCAGATTAATGTCTACAAATAGAAGTTCGGGTTTAAATTCGTCTATTAATCTTAAAGCTTGACTGTATGAATGGGCTTTTTCTGTTTGAGTGAATCCCATTTTGTTCATTACTGTTTCAAGATACAATGCCTGTATGGCGTTGTCCTCTATGATTAAAATGCGCATAATTTACTTTATCTCTTTTTATTTTTAAACAGGTTATCTCTGCTTGTAATAGCACTGCTCGAGCCCCTGAGGTCTTCCGTTCGCTTGAAGTGTACTAACACACTATTTGTTCCATTACGGCTATAGCGAATATCAGCATCTATCTGTTTAATGAATGTGTCTATCAGAAGTTTATGGAATGTGTATGATTCATCTGTGGATTCTAACTCTTCGATATTTTTTTCAAATCCGTCGATCTCAAGCTGAACATCGTTTCCGTTACAAGTCAAATTTATGTTAACCTCGTGTTTAATCGCTGAAGTATCCGTCGATTTCATCTGAATCAGTTCATTAATTACCAATC
The DNA here is from genome assembly GCA_020832415.1 of Balneolaceae bacterium. GTDB lineage: Bacteria > Bacteroidota > Rhodothermia > Balneolales > Balneolaceae > Rhodohalobacter. Next base: position 8,732 of record JAFIES010000030.1, read on the forward strand.
CCAATGGAACTGCCTGATTCAGGTTCAGCATAAATGGCTCTGAGTGCTCCTCTCTTTTAATTGAGAATTTCTTCTCACCTGCCACGTACGACATTGACCCGATAATTGAATCGAGATATTCATTGAATTCAATCTGCACCACATCTTTCTGCTGATAGAGTGTTTCGTGTATTTTAGCGATTGAGAAAATACGGCTGTGTGCCTCTTCAAGTTTATGCTTTACTGCTATGTTATTTTCATAAATCACCTGCAGTTCAAGTAACCCTGCGATAATTGCCAGATTATTTTTAACCCGATGGTGCAGTTCCTGAAGAAGTATATTCTTTTCGTTTAAAGAGGTTTGAAGGTCACGCTCCAGTTTTTTCTGCTCTGTCAGATCTACATAGATACCATATGCAGCAATCACCTCACCATGGCTCCAGATTGGTACGGTACTCACCAAAACCGGCACAGCGTTTTGATGTTTGGTAAGGCGTAATGTTTCCTGCTGATGTGCCTGCCCTGTTATGGCACTTTTACTAACCTCTTCTGCCTCTTTAAGTTTACTATCTTCTGTGATAAGTTTATTTACATTTTTACCAAGTACCTCAACGGGGTCATAGCCAAAAAGTGTAGTAAACCCGTTATTAACTTTTTGCACCCGGCTCTGCTTATCTATCATCACCATGGCAAGCGGTGAGTTTTCAAACAGCTGTGTCATCAAGGCAAAATTACGTTCTCTTTCATGCTCAGATGCCAAAAACTCTGTAATATCCACACCGGTGCTCACCAGGTACTCTTCATCTTCGCTGATAAATCTGTTCACATAGATATGATACGTACGATCACCATTGTGTTTCGAGAGGATATGAGTAACAAAACCATTGTTTCCATGTTCAAAAGCGTTGTTAAACATCTCTTCCGCTTTCTCTCTCTCATTCTCTTTAAAGATCTCCAGAATGCTCATGGTTTGCAGTTCATCTTCATTGTACCCCAGCTCTTTTTCGATCGATTCGTTCCATCGGATAAGCTTGCCTTTGCTGTCTAATACGAAGAAAATTCCGGGTATACTGTTTAATACGGTTTTTGTAAATCTCCGCTCTTCCTCAAGAAAATGTTCCACCTGCTTCTCAAGGGTTATATCCCTGAATGTATTAATTACTTTGAGCCCTTCTTCCTCATCTTTATAAGTAACCGAAATAATTTCAACAGGCACAGTATGGCCGTCTCTGTGAGTGTATTCTTTCTCACCTTCAAATACAGACTCTTCATCTCGAACCTGTAACATCTCAATATGTGCCGGATTTGATTCATCTACAATTAACTGCCGGCCACCTTCAATGAGCTCTTCCTTTGAATAACCCAATATTTTGCAGGCTGCAGGGTTTGCATCAAAAATCTCTCCCTCGGGCGAGCCTAATATTATTCCTGATACAGAATACTGAAATTGCTGGCTGTATCTCTCCTCCGACTCACGAAGCAGATGGATGGCCCTCATGTTAGCCGTTACATCATCGAAAATAATCAGTGCAATTTGCTCACTGCTGTTGATTTTAGAAACCGAAACTTTGCACCATCTTCTTGGGCCACCATTTTGAGCCATCGTCATCTCAAGGGATGCTCTCTCTCCATCTAACACTTCCCTTATGCCGAACAGTAGTTTTAAAGCATAATCATTTCCCTCTTCTACCGCTTTTTTGCAGTGCTCGAAGTAGTTGTCACCAGACTTTTCAATTTCAAGCCAGTTCGAACACTTACTTCCATTTTCCCAATTTTCATTCGAAGCTATAATCTCGCCATCTTTGTCGATGATGGCAGCCGAACCCGGCAAAGCATGCAGCAGAGCTGTCTCTTCTCTTAGAATATTTATCTGTTTTTTCACTTGAGTTACTTAAATTTCTCAGGAGCATTTCTTGTTCATTAAATCTCTTCTATTTTTAGATAATATACTTGACGCGAAATGCTTAAAATTTTTTAAGATACAAATGCCTATCTCTAACAATAAACAACGTAAGTCTTTTTACTTAGATGCCAAATAGCTTGGTTTATAATTCTTCCCGTTTGATACAGATATAATTGCATTCGCAAGTTCTTCTTTGGTAGGCTCGTAATAGATGTAACCATTTACTCCACAATCAAATAGAGGGTCAACCAGAATAGCCGAACGGTACATATGAAGAGCAATAATCGAGGCCTTTTGATTCTTGCTTTTTATCTTGTTGATAATCTTTTTTGCAGGCAAATCTACACCCATTAGATCTAATAATATCAGCAAATTACCATCCTCTTCTTCAATTGGCAATGAGGTATCCGGGTCAACCACAGCAATATTCACACTACCGTTAAGGCTACTCTTGATCAGGCCTTCAATAATGGTTGCGCGAATTTTCTGCGTAGAAAGGATTACAATATTTTCCGTAGCCTCTACCATATTTAGAAATCTATATACGGGCTTATATAATAGAAATAGGCAAAAGGGCGTAATTTATAGAAGTCAGATATAGTAAAATTGCTTAAGCGCTAAAAAAAATTAAAACTCAGAATGTGAGAAATAATGGTTCTGCTATTTTTGAGGTGGTGATATGATATTATGCTGAAAAGCGTATTTCACGAGCCCTGCTGTATTTCTTGCCCCGGTTTTTTGCAAAAGATTTCTGCGGTGGGCATCAACAGTTCTGGAACTTATAAAAAGCTTTTCTGCTATTTCCTGGTTGGTAAATTCTTGTACAATTAACTCAAGAATTTCAAGCTCTCTGTCTGTAATGTGAACCGAATCGGGCGAAGTAGGTTTGCCTTTTCCTTTCACAAGATCCATCATAATGCTATGTGTAGCTTCATCACTAAAATAGTGTTTTCCATTCATAATGGAACTAATGGCATCTTTTAGCTCTACCCTTCCTGCGCTCTTCATGATATAGCCGGAAGCACCTGCTTGTATCATCTGCCTGATGTGTAAATCATCATTACTCATGGTTAGTGCGAGAACTTTAACGTCGGGATAAACTTTTTTTATCTGTTTAGTAGCTGTAATTCCATCCATTTCCGGCATGTTGATATCCATAATTACGATATCAATCAGCACATCTTTTAATTTTTCAATCGCTTCCACTCCATTATTTGCTTCTGCCACTACATCAATTCCAACCTCAGGTTCAAGCATTAGTTTAATTCCGTCCCGTACAATTTTATGATCGTCCGCTAAAAGTACCTTTATATTTGCCATAGTTTTTTTATCTGTTTAGAGTGGCACAACAATATTTACTATTGTTCCGCGTCCTTTATTACTCACTATATCTAAATCAGCAGCCATTGCACCTGCCCGGGTACGCATGCTCCTTATTCCAAGCCCAAATTTACTTTCATCCGCTAAATCGAAACCGGAACCATTATCTTCAATAGTTAGCAAGAGCTCATTGTCCGAATAAACCAGCTGAATGTCAATTCGTTTTGGCTTTCCATGCCGTATTGCATTATTGATCGCTTCCTGAAATATACGATACAAATTTATCTGAATTTTATCAGGAATCTCAGCAACTCCGAGGTTTTTATAAAAATAGAAAACTATTTCATTGTTACTTTTCAAATGACTGATAAGAGATTCAATGGCCAGTTCAAGCCCATAATCTTGTATTGCTTTTGGCATCAGGTTCTGGGAAATATTTCTGGTTTCGGATATGGCATGATTTAAAAACTCCAGCCCTGAGCCATATGCACTCAATAATCTTGTGGACATCTCCGGCAACTCTTCAAACACCGATTTCAAATTCATACTCGCAGCCGAAAGGTACTGTCCAAGCCCATCATGCAGTTCTTTTGCAATGCGCTGGCGCTCTCTCTCCTCACCTTCAATAATAGCGCTGATTGTACGCTCTTCTGCTTTTCTCTGTTCTGTGATATCATGTGCTATAACAAGCCTTTGTAATTTATCTTTATAAAAAATATCTGATGCAGATATCTCAACGATCAATTTTGTGCCCTCTTTGGTAATGTGAATCCACTCTCCAAACGAGGTTTTTCCTCTGTTTTTTTCGATATCTTTTTTTACTGAATCCATATCTGCTTCCGGGCGTATTTCAAGAATACTCATGTTTAAAACTTTCTTTTTACTGTAGCCATACTTCGATACAAACGCTTCATTAACCGCAGAAAAGTTGTAGGTGTCAGGGTCAAAAATCATCATGGGGATCGGGTTTTGGTCAAATAACAACCGATATTGCTCTTCCGATGCTTTTAACTCCTCCTTTGCTTTAACGTCAGCTGTAATATCAGATATGGTTCCTACCACATTAAGTACCTTGCCATGTTCATCACGGATAAAGTATGCCCTGTCAATTACAATGGAATAGTTCCCTGTTCCATTTTTAAACCTGTAATATTCAATCAAAGAATCCTTGTTCGATTTCAGCGTGTTGGTTACGCTTTTACTTACTTTTTCTCTGTTTTCGGGATGAATTCTCTCTTCCCACCACTCTATGGTATTTTCAATTTCTTCATCATCAAAACCGAAGCGCAATTGCCAGCCCTCACTCCACCAAACTTCATTGGCCTGAACATCCCAATCGTAAAGCACGTCGTTTGAGCTTTTCGCAATCATTTCAAACTTATAACTCTGATGCTTGAGAGCCTCTCTGTACTCTATCTCTTTGGTTTTATCAACCATTGCACCGATTATTCTGATAATGGATCCATCTTCCCGACGGATAATAATTGATGAATCGAATATGTGTTTTTTGCTGCCATCAGCTCCATAAAACTTATATTCTGCCGACCAGAGAGTTGCTCCGTTCTCTTCGGCATCTTTCATACTTTTTGTTATTCGTTCACGATCCTCTTCAGCAATATGCTCGTGCCAAAATGAAGGGTTTTTTTCATACTGGTCTTTTGTATATCCCAATACCGACTCTATACCATCACCCCACCAAAGCTGTTTTTCTTTTGGATCCCACTCCCATATCACATCACTTGTGATGTTTGCGGCAACTTCAAAACGTTTTTGCTCTTCCTGAAGCTGCATTTCCATTTTTTTAATTTCAGTGAGGTCGAGAACTGTTCCGTTATACACATGATTATTAGTATGTTCGTCAAAAACCCGTTTCCCTTTAATTTGAACAAACCCAATACTGCTATCTGCTCTCACTATTCGATGGGTGATCTCAAAACCATCATCTTTCAATGAATCTGATAACAAATCTTTTACAGCCGCAACATCATCAGGGTGGGTAATATTCAAGTACCGTTCGAGTTTGGGCTCAAAATGAGCGGGATCTTTATCATAAATCTCATACACTATATCAGACCACCAAAGCTCTTCGGTATCCGTGTTAAACGTCCAATACCCCATACGGGCGATCTCCTGGGCTTGCAGCAACCGGTCCTGGTTTCGTTTAAGCTCATATTGCTGCTCCTTAATATTGGTAATATCCTGTATCGTACTGATTCGATAACTCTGCCCTGTATCGCTATCTGTTACCAGTGTAAGGTTTATCAATGCATCAAACGTTGAGCCATCCTTTCGTATCAGTTCGCTTTCAAAGATTGTGAACCCAAAATCATTGAGCTCATCAATGATTCTCTCCGGATCCTCCTGCGAATTTTGAGAATAGAGCTTATGTATATCCATCCCAATCATATCTTGTAATTTGTAACCAAACATTTCAGCATATGCTTCATTTACTCTTTCCAGTAAATTTGTTTGATGATTACTCACAGAAAGCCCGGTGTTTGATTGTAAAAACACCTCAGCAAGCAGGCGGTTTTCTTTCTCAAAGTTTACCCTGTCTGTAATATCAACATGCGTGCCAACAAGTCTTGTAGGCACACCATTTTCATCCCAGTCAACAGCCCGGCCCCTGTCCAGAATCCACACCCAATGCCCATCTTTGTGTTTCATTCTCACTTCAACCTGGTAGATCTCGGTTTTTCCTGAGAAATAGTCTTCTACGGCCAGGTCAAACCTTTTCAGATCATCCGGATGAACCAATTTATTCCATGTTTCGATTGAGATTGGCTCCAGTTCTTCTTTTGAGTGGCCTACAAGATTTGCCCACATATCATCAATTTCAACCTGGCCGGTTTGCGGATGCCACTCCCAAAGGCCAACATTTGCGCTAAATGTTGTTACACGCAGCCTCTCACGATTGCGCTTAATATCTTCTTCGAGCTTTTTGCGCTCTGTAATATCTACGCCAATGCCTATTGATTTTTCATCACTTATTTTAGCATTAATCCAAGTGGTGTAAAGCTTCTCTCCACTCTTGCTGATCAGCTCAAAATCGGCCCATCTACCTTCGGCTTTTTCAATCTCTTCTTTTGCCCTTATGTACCCCTCCTCTGTAGTAATCAGCTTTAGCAGATCACCCTTTTTAGCATCCTCATCAGAATAACCTACTTTCTCTTCAAAATATTTATTCACAGATACTACATCAGATCCTTCTCCATGCAAATTGATAAAAACAGGCATATTATCAAATATTGCCTGCAGCTCTTCTCTTTCTGATTTAATCTGATTTTCAAGCTTTTTCCTCTCCGTTATATCGTAACCCACTCCTACAAATGTATCATTACTGAGAATAATATTTGTCCAGAGTTGGCTTCTTATTTCGCCGCTTTTAGTATGTACCTCATACTCTTTCCAACCCTTGTGCATCTTTTTAATATCATTTCGAACAAATTCTCTGTATTCCGGGTCCGGGTAGCACAGTTCCAAAATCGAACTCTGATTTATATCCTCATAACTCCAGCCTAAAATATCCTGATGATATTTATTGAACATGATCAGGTTTTGATCCTTGTCATAAATATTAATCAATACCGGAATTCGGTCAAATAGCTTTTCGAGACGCTCTCTCTCGATTTTAAGCTCTTCCTCTAACTCCCTGTTTTTACTCACATCAATGGTGATACCACTCACTTTCTTTACGGTGTCGGTTACCTCCGTTGGTTCACCTTTGGTCCACAGCGATCGAATGGAACCACCCGGTAAGATAACCCTGTATTGTATATAGAATTCTTTCCCTTCTTTCAGAGTTTTTTCTGCAAGCCTTTTGAATTCCTCCAGATCATCTTCATGGATAACATCCAGAACCATCCCAAGGTTTAGCTCTGCATCTTCCGACAATCCGAAAAGTGCGTTATGATTATTGGATGTGATGTATGAATCGGTTTCAGGGAAATATTCCCACGTTGCAATCTGTCCTGAATCGAGAGCCAGGTTCAGACTCTTCTCTTTTTCCCGAAGCTTGCGTTCACTGCCTGCAATATACATTTCATAGCTCTTCATCATCAGATAAAGAGCAACTGCAGTCATCGTTACATAGAAAAAACCTTTTGCCGTCTGAAGTTGTGTAAGAAGTGAAATATCATCAACCAGCCATTCCAGTAACTGATCTGTAGTTGTAATCCATAGAATTGCAAAGATGAGATAGATTACAGATATGCGTAGTGGAGTAAATTTCATAATCTTATATCGTTACGACTGACCTCTACTTTACCGATTTGATAACTACCGATCAACTTTCAGTTTTTTTCTCAATAGGCCAGGCAGAAAACTAAAAACTACCACTTGCCTTCGCGTACCGGATAACTTCCCAGCACTTTCAAATACTGCGCTTTTTTCGCCAGTTTTGCCAGGGCATCTGACACCCTGGGATTGTTTGAATTCCCTTCTATATCCAGATAGAAAAGCGATTGCCATGGATGGCCAATTCTTGGCCGCGATTCGAGCTTTGTCATGTTAATACCGCTGTCATCCAGCAGATTCAGGCATTTGAGCAGCGCCCCTTTTTCGTCGATGGTGGCAAAAATGAGTGAAGTTTTGCAATTCAGCTGTGGATCGCAGGATAACGGATCCCTGCCCACAATCACAAATCGTGTGAGATTATCGGTCTGATTGGCCAGATCGCGCTTGAGGATTTGTAAACCATAAATTTCGGCTGCATACGAACTGGCAATTGCTGCCTGAGATAGATCATCATCATCCCGAACTTTACGGGCGGCCATGGCTGTATCAAAATACGATTCTACATGGCAGCGTGGCAGAGAGCTCAAAAACCGGCTGCACTGCGCGATAGCCTGTGGGTGCGACAAAATTCGCCTTACATTATTCAGCGGCACATTTTCCGGGGCCATCAGGCAGTGATTGATCTTAAGCACCTCCTCCCCGATAATGTAAAGACTTTTATCGTTCAGCAGATCGTACGTATCGTTGATAGAACCGGCTGTGGTATTTTCAATGGGCAGTATCGATACATCTACATCGCCTTTTTCAACTGCGTCGGCAGCCTCTTCAAAACGTGTGTAACCAATACATTCAACATTGGTGTAACGCTGTTTAAAATGCCTCATAGCCGCCTGGTGGCTGAACGCCCCATCAGTACCCTGGTAAGAAACACGGATCGTCTGCTCCAGAGTCTTGTCGTTTTGATGATCTACCAAAGCGTGCGTTTGATAGCGAACAGAGTGCTGAATAATCTCCCTGAAAAGCTGCTCAAGAAAGAATGGATCCATTCCGGCATCAGGAGCTTTTTCACGGATTTTTTTGAGCAGCTGCTCTTCCCGTTCCGGATCGCGAATATCGTCGGCTCGTTCAAGCTTATCTGAAATTACTTGCTGTACAATTTTTTGCCGCTCACCCAGCGCTTTTACAATTGCATCATCGAGGCTGTCGATGGTTTTACGGATCTCATCCAATCGTTTTTTTGACATTCTTAGCGAACCTGTTTCTTCAATTCCTGAATTCGTGTTAATACATTACTGCGGTTTAATTTACGGAATCGATCGGGTAAAAGTGCTTTTGATGTGCATTCAGCTACAGCAGTTAATGTTTGAAGTTCAACTTCATCTGGATAGGTGGGCGGCAGAAAATCTTCGAAGACAGCATCCAAAATTGCAGGTGTTGTTTTATCAAGACCTTCTGAGGCAGTTCTGAATTTAGCCCGGGTTAATGCAGCTTCCATATCTGCCCCTGAATAACTGGCCGCCCCTTTTAAAACGGCTGATGGGATGTAAGGCTCAGTGAGTTCAAGACCTGTTTTTTTCTGCATTGCTTCAAATAGTTCAATGCGTTCTTCTTTTGTTTCGGGCGGAAAAAGTGCAATATGCTCTTCAGCACGTCCCTGACGTTTTAAATCAATCGGCATCAGATCGGGTCTTGCCGTCATCAAAAACCAGATAATTCTTCCCCGGTGATCGGTATTGCTCATAAATGTGGCTATTTGTGAGAATACCCTGCTGGATACACCACTATCACCTGAAGCAGCCCGGTCCCCCAGATAAGCATCCGCCTCATCTATCATTACGGCAACAGGTGCCATTGCACGAAGAAGATTTAGAATTTTTTCGAGATTCCCCTCCGTAACACCCTGCCACTGACTCCTGAAATTTTTCAGCTTCACCATCGGGATGCCTACTTCACCTGAAAATGAGGTGACAAGAAACGTTTTCCCCGTACCAACCGGTCCGCAAACCAAATACCCCATTGGCAGAACATCACGCCGGCCCGCTTTTAGCGCTTCAATAGCATAGCGAAGGTGCGTTTTCACTTTTCGATGGCCGGCCACTGCATCCAGATTTCCTTTTGTGGTTACAAACTCGAGCAGGCCGTACGCTTCGGCCTCTATCATCTCTTTTTTGATTTTGGTGAGCGACCCGAATGTTATTTTTTCATCATTCTGGATAGAATTGGATAGAATGCTTTTCAGTTTGAGGTACCCAAGACCGGCCATCATCTGTGCCATCACCTTTTCGGGAACAGATGAAATTTCACTGTATTTCTGTTGATCAATTTCGTTTTTGATGAAACTGAGCCTGTCATCTTCATTGGGAAGCGTAATGCGAACATCAGAAGAGTATGGATTCTGCAGCAATGTACGGTTCAGATCAGCCCGGTTTTCTGTAAGTAAAACGGTGGTAAAATCTGCTGCAAGAAAAAGTGGATCATGTGCCCATTTCAACAAATAGACAAGGGAATTTCGGTCTTCCGTACCTGAGCTGCCCGTCTCGCTGGCAGGTACAATGGTATCTGCAAAATCGATGATGAGGGCGATACTTTTATTTTGATCGAGGCGTGAGCGAAAATACTGTTCCAAAATCGAAAATACACGAACGGGATCTTTCGGCAATTTCTTGGCATATTCGGTGCCGGCAAATGAATCCTGACCGGCAACTGCCTGACTGAAGTCTCGCTGTGAATCCTGATCCCGGAAATAGATGCCCGATGCCCGGTCGTAAAAAACCACGATATCCCTGGCTCCAAAAAACTCCTCCGCCATAAATGTTTTAAGGCGCAGATATTTTTTCTCCGTTTTTGTACCTACCGGAACCAAATCATGCACATTCCCATGAATGATGAACTGATTGAGTGTTCTGCTGAGGTACTTTCTCGCAAGTTGCCGGGCCCATTCAGGATATGTATCGATCATAACGTTTCTATTGAGATAATTTAGTAATCAATATGCAGAGAGAACCGGTTATTCGCCGGACCCTGCAATCAGCTTTACAGTTTCCAGCTTACTCTGCGTAGCTTTGGATATGATAAACGTATTTCCGTGAATCTGAATCTCTTCATTCACTTTGGGAATTCTCCCGGTGTGGTGAATAATGTAACCTGCCACGGTTTCGAAATCATTGTCTTCATAATTCAGGAATATTTCAGGGTAATGTTCTTCCAGATCATCCAGCTCTACAGAACCCGACAAGAGAAATGTATTGTGATTTATTTTCTTGATCAGATCACTCTCTTTATCATATTCATCCTGAATATCGCCCACCACCTCTTCGATTAAATCTTCGATGGTAACCATTCCTGCGGTTCCGCCATACTCATCAATCACAACGGCAACAGAGATATTACTTTGGCGAAACTCCGTAAGCAGATCTTTCGATTTTTTGCTGGATGGAATCAGTTTTACAGGACGGATTATTTCACCGATATCTTTGGGATTGCTGAACATATCATACGCAAATACCACACCGATGATGTCATCAATTGTATCCTGATAGACCGGAACTTTAGAATACCCTGATTCAATAAATGCTTTTTTCAGTTCTTCGAGACTTGCGCTCTTTTCCACGGCAATTATCTCAGTTCGGGGTACCATTGTTTCCCGAACGCGTTTGTTGGAAAGCTCGAGCACATTATGGAGAATTTCAGAATCGTCGTGATCAATATCCTGGCTGCCGCCACTCTCTTTAAGTTCTCTGAGAATCATCTCGACATCCTGCCGGCGAAATATTTTTTCGCTGCGCTCATTGCCAACATTTAATGATCGTATGAGAAAACCGGACGCACTGTTACTCATCACAATTAATGGCCATAAAATATATTCGGTAATACGCAATGGTATGGCTATGATCTTAATAAGATGGTCTGCCAAAACCCGGAAAATGGCTTTTGATAAAATCTCACCAAACAGCAAAATCAGAATGGATGCAATAACTGTCTGAATAAAGAGAACCATCGCACCACTTGGCACTTCAGAAAACAGGCTGGCGTAGAGCCCCCTGATTGGTTCAGCAAGGAAGATTGCCATCAACGTAGCATACGCTACATTCACAATGTTATTTCCAACAAGTGTGGTAGTAAGGAATTTCTCCGGGTTGTCGCTGAAGTAGGCTATCGAACGACCCTGAAAGGTATTTTTCCGCGACTCAATTTCCATTTTCAGTTTATTGGCCGTAACAAATGCCATCTCCGAACCGGAAAAAAACGCACTAATAAGAATTACAATAACGATGTAGAGAATCTCTGGCATTTAGGAATTTCAGCAAATTAAAAATTGAGAAAAGGCCATTAATTACCTTTGAATTGTGCTTTTCTTTTTTCGAGAAATGCGCTGGTACCCTCAGAAAAATCATCCGTTTCGCAGAGTTGGCCGAACAAAACAGCTTCGCGTGCAAATCCGTTAGCCCTGCCGGATGCATTTACAGCTTCTATTGCTGCTGAAATAGCCAGCGGACCATTATTAATGATTGAACCTGCCAGTTTTTTTGCATAACCGAGAGCTTCTTCAGGAGACAGTACGGCATTTACCAAACCGGATTGTTGAGCGGCATCCGCTTTGATCGGTTTACCTGTAAGAATCATCTCCATCGCCTTCGACTTACCAACAAGTGCCGGCAGCCTTTGTGTACCACCATACCCCGGAATTAGTCCAAGAGAAACTTCAGGCAAGCCAATTACAGCGTTTTCTGTAGCTATGCGAATATGGCAAGCCATCGCAAGCTCGGCACCACCACCCAAAGCGTATCCATTTACAATTGCGATAACAGGTTTTTTGCTGTTCTCAATTGCATCAAAAATATGTTGCCCGCGTGATGCAAGCTTCTCACCGGTCTGCTTATTCAGTGTGTTTAACTCTTTAATATCAGCGCCGGCTACAAAAGCTTTTTCACCTGCACCGGTGATAATCAAAACCCTGACTGCCTCATCACGATTTACCTCAGAGATTGCTGTTTCAAGCTCACCAAGTACCTCTGCATTTAATGCATTCAGCTTATCGGGGCGGTTAATGGTTAGCGTAGCAATACCTGTTTCATCGGCTTCTAAAATGATGGTCTCAAAATTCATTTTGCTCATACAGACTTTCTTACTTTCTTTTCTGTTTCACTTTGAAGCTCTTCGGCCTCTTTTTTCAGCTGGGCTAATTTAAGCTCTTTATCCATATCCTCCATTGCCGGGAACAGATCATAATCCAACTCTTCAATTACATTTGTAGTCTCTTCCATTTCGCTCAAAAGATGATCAAGCTGATGGCCAACATCATCCGCATTTGGCATGGTCATCGACTGTTCGTAGATGTACCGAATGGCATCTTCTATCGTATCAAGATGGGTTTCTGTGATGAGATACTTCTCTTTTGCCACATCAAACTTTTTCAGGCGTTTGTTCAGAATATTCAGCCTTCTGCGGCCTGTTGCCAGCAGTTGTTCGGAGTCGGTGTCATCCAGTTTCGATTCTTGTAACTTCACATCACGCCTGATCTCATCTTCCACTTCAGAGTTCATGTAGATTTCGTACCTGCGGTGCATCTCAAGAAGAGTAAGGTAGGTTGAAAGCAGATCATCCATTTTACTTTGAATATGCCCAAGCATTCCTTTTGAAGAGTAAGGCAGTGTATCAAAATTCTTTTTTACCTCTTTTGTGATGTGTTTAAGCACTAAAAACTGTTTTTGCGATTTTGGATCGAGGCGATAAAAGATCTGCTTTTCGTTTGAACCCTGCTGCTGTTCCTCTTTCTCCTTTTTTAACCGCACATTTTTTTGATAGGATGGCAGCCTTGGTACAATTCCCAGGTAGATCAGTTCCATGCCGAAGGTGAAGGCAAGAATTGCGTTTGGTGCCAGGCCCACATCATTCAACAGAAGCGCCGATACCATAGCCACCAACAAGCAGACAAGGTTTACAGGGTGTAAAAAAGCTTCTTTTGTGAAGTTGATATTTTTCTCTTCTGATTCCATCTACGTTGTTTCAGGGTCTTCGGAGTCATGAGAATCACTCTCTGCCGGTTTTCGGCCCACAGTTTTTTCGGCCTGCAATTCATCAGCCTGCTGTTCAATTTCTCTGTAGAGGAGTCCCATCTCCATTTTTATCTGCTTTAATGTGCTTTTAGCACTCTCTTTTCGCATTGCTTCATCAAGTTCAGCATCTTTTGTATCGTTCTCCATAAAATGGTCCATCGCAACATCGAGGCGGGCTTCGATGTGAGCCATTTTATGCCTCACTTTTCCAAGAAACTCATCAACCGATGTGAGCAGCTCATCTGCATTCATCTTCTGCAGCGACTCATTTACGTTTTGAACATATTTTGAGCGCTGCAGTTTTTCCTTGGCATCACGTATTTTCCGATAGTGATCTTTGTACTCCTCTTTGAGACGTTCTCTTTCCTGTTCGCTATTGCTGCTCATGGTACTTTCCGTTTAGAAATCAATTCAACCGGATGTTTTGCTTGGATTATGCTTTTGTCCTGTCTTTACCGATGGTTTTCTGAGACTCTTTTGAAGGTTCGTCGCTTTCATCAATCTCAATTTTCTTAGACTTCTGCTTTGGCTCCTCAGCCTTGCCCATTTCCTGTTTAAACTGATTTACAAGCTCCTGTGCCCGAAGTTTCTCGGCATTTGCTTCAATCTCCATGGTTTGAGTATCCACACTTTCGAGAGCAATTTCCATTCGTGCTTCGTTACGTGCAGTCTGCTCATTTAGTCGGTTCACCATTTCACTGTGTGTTTGATCGAGCCCGCCCATTTCGAATGATTCCAGCGCATCAGCCACCCGTGATTGCCACTCTGCCCGTTCACTGGCACGCAATGCTTCCCGAGCCTCTTTAATTTTGCGATCTTTTTCGCGCATAAATGCCTGCTTCACCTTGATCGCTTTTTCGTACGCTTCATCCGCATATTTCATCTGCTGTTTGGACTGTCCAAGATTTTCGCGGGCTTTTTCCAGCTGCAAGGCATATCCCTCTGCGAGGTCATCTCTGTCTGCATTAATGGCCGACTTTATTTTTGAAGTAATTTCAGCTATCGACTTTTCGTACCGTTCCACCTCTTTACGAAGCATCACCGCATTCGCTTTTACAGTTGCGATGTTTTCGTTCATTTGAGGAATCTGGTCATTCAGTTCACGAATATTCTGCTCCAGAATCAGTTTTGGGTCTTCCATGGAACTGACCATCCCGCCAAACATCGATTTAATGGCTCTGATAAAACGTTTAAACATAATTTTTTGAGTTTATTCGGTTAATAACCCTTGTTGAGAATACATAGGGTGTAATTTACATGTTTTCGCGGCTTTCGCAATCTTTATCCACCATAATTGTGAAGGCCATTTTTATCCACTTTGTGAGTAATTTGCCGTAATATTTCGGGAGGCCTGTTTTCTATGGTAATTGCCAGCTGCAGCCCTTTTTTTGCGGTTTTCAGCATTTCTTGCTTGTTCGTGTATAGGGTGGCAAATGTTTCACCTTCTTTAACCTTATCACCTATTTTTTTGTGAAGGATAAATCCGGCGGCAGGATCCACACTATCCTCTTTGGCCCGGCGGCCGGCACCCAGTTCTACAGAAACCATTCCCATGGCAAACGCATCCATTTTTGTGATGTAACCATCACCGGTTGCAGATACTTCTTCTATGTAATCGGCAGCGGGGTAACTTTCAGGATTTATTATTACAGAACTGTCGCCACCCTGCTCTTCTACGATATCTATCCACTTTTGAAATGCGGAACCATCTTCTATCGACTTTATACTCTTTTCAATTCCTTCTTCAATCGTGCTGGCTTGTTTGCCCAGATAGATCATGGTTCCGGCCAGCAAATGAGTAATCTCCATCACGTCTTCGGGGCCACCTCCATTCAGGCAGTCGATGCTCTCTTTCACCTCAAGCCAGTTTCCAACAGCATTGCCTAAAGGCTGCTCCATATTTGTGAGATAGGCGATTGTCTCCTTTCCAAATTCCTCACCAATTCCAACCAGTGTTTCAGCCAGTTTAACAGCATCTTCGTGCTTTTTCATGAATGCTCCGGAGCCAAATTTTACATCCAGCACCAATGCATCGATACCCTCCGCCAGTTTTTTACTCATAATGCTTCCGGCGATCAGCGGAATCGATTCAACAGTAGCGGTAACATCCCGCAGGGCATAGAGACGCTTATCGGCCGGGGCAATTTCTTCGGTCTGACCAACCAGTACCAGGTTCTGTTTTTCAAGAATTTCTTTATATCGGTCCAGGTTCACATCAACCGTAAAACCGGGAATGGATTCCAGCTTATCGAGTGTGCCGCCGGTATGGCCAAGACCGCGACCAGAAATCATTGGAACGGGTACGCCACACGCCGCCACAATAGGGGCAAGTATCAGCGATAGTTTATCACCTACTCCTCCGGTTGAGTGTTTATCCACTTTTGTGCCTTTTACATGGCTCAGGTCAACCACTATACCGCTGTGAAGCATGGAGTGTGTGAGGGCTGCAGCTTCTGTTGTATTAAGTCCATTTAGAAACGACGCCATCAAAAATGCACTCATCTGATAATCGGGGATGCGATCATCCGTATATGCTCGTACCAGATATTGAATTTCCTGTTTGGTTAATGTTTCACCTTCCCTTTTTTTCCTGATAAGTGAAACTGTGTTAAACTCTTTATGGGACATGAACTGATAATTTTAATTCTCGTTACTTTCCTGCCATGGCTAAGCATAATTAAATGTAGCAACTATTGCCATTTAAAACATAGAAAGCAAATTGCTATCATTGAGGTATGAAAGTTCTGGCCGATCAATTCCTATACAATGTTCGTGAACTGCTTCCAAACAGTTGCGAGTGTTCTCTGTTCGATCCATCCGATGGTTTTCCTGAGAAGGCACCACTTTACGATGCACTGCTAATCAGAACCGTTACGAAAATAAACCGGGAGACATTACCTGATCCCGGGAATCTGAAATTTATCGGCACAGCTACAGCCGGTTTTGATCATGTAGATCAGAACCATCTGAAGAAACTTGGGGTTGCATTTGCCAGATCGGAAGGGTGTAACGCCAGTGCAGTGGGCGAATACGTTCTTACCTCTTTATACAAGTGGGCTGATTCAAAAAACAGAGATCTCAAAAATCTGCAGATTGGTATTGTTGGATGTGGAAATACAGGCAGTGCCGTAAACTTCTATCTGAAGAGACTGGGGATTAAAACCGTGCTTTATGATCCGCCTAAAGACCGCAGAGAACCCACTTTCAGTTCCGCCTCAGAAGAGGAGCTGTTAAACTGCGATATCCTCACATTTCACACGCCACTTACTGCTTCAGGTGATGATCCAACGGTTCACATCTGCGGAGAAAAATGGCTGAACAGAGAGTTCAAATTGGTAATTAATAGTGCACGAGGCGGGGTTGTTGATGAGAAATCACTGCTGAAAGCAAAAGAGATCGGGCTGATTGAAGATTATATTCTGGATGTATGGGAAGGTGAGCCTGACTTTTCAGACGAGGTAGCATCAGAAGCATTCATTGCCACACCTCATATTGCAGGTTATTCACGAGAAGCAAAACAGAGAGCCAGTGAAATGGTGATAACTGAACTCTGTAGGTTTTTTAACCTGAAACAGCCTGATACTGTTTTCAATGAAATTCCTCCGGCTTTAAGAAAGAGTGATAGCCTGAGTTTTGCCTCATTTTTGTGGGAAAATAATCAGGTCGATCTTTATGATCTTGAACTCAGAAAATTGATTGGAATGTCATCAGTCACTAAATCAGAAAAATTTGCAGAACTTCGTTCTCAAACAAAGACCCGCTTTGAGTTTGCTACACTACTAAAAAGTTCAGAACAGATAGATATCTTACCGGAAGAGGCTAAAATCTTTACAAAATAATGTGAGCTCAAAAGCTACGCTTTTACCAATGATTTGCCTTTTTCCTGCCCTTCGCGAATGGCAAGCTGACCGCAACCGGCATCAATATCATCGCCGCGGCTTCGGCGAACGGTTGCTGTAACATGATTTTTGGCCAGTATTCGCATGAAAGCATTGAGCCGATCTTCTCTTGCCCGCTGCAGAGCCACACCTGCCACATTGTTGTACATAATAATATTCACTTTTGATGGAACCCAGCGTGCAATTTCAACAAGTTTTTTTGCATCGGCAGCGCTGTCGTTAAACTCATCAAACAAAAGATATTCGTACGTAAGCGGCTTCTCATTTTTATCGAAATAATATCGCACGGCCTCTTCAAGTTTTTCGAGATTAAGCGATTCATTTATCGGCATAATTTTATTACGCTTCTCATCATCGGCAGCATGCAGTGAAATCGCTAAATTACTACCAAGATCTTCATATGCAAGCTGTTTGATCTGTTTCGTAAGGCCTACCGTTGAGATGGTAATTCTGCGGGGTGAAAGTTCAATTCCAAGCGGATCAGAGATGATTCTTACCGATTCAGTAACAGCTTTATAGTTGTGCAGCGGCTCTCCCATCCCCATGTAAACAATATTGGTGATTTTTTTCCCAAATCTCTCTTCAGCCAGTTCATTTATGGTTTGAACCTGATCCACAATTTCGCCGTGAGTGAGATTTCGGAAATAACCCATTTTTCCGGTTGCACAAAACGAGCAGCCAAACATACAGCCCACCTGCGATGATACGCAGACTGTAAGCCTGTTTGCCTCTCCGTCATCATAAAAATCGGGAATCAGAACGGCTTCTACTTTGTATGCGGCCGGGTCATCAAGCTGAAAAAGGAATTTAATGGTGCCATCTTTCGACTCCTGCCGCTGAAACTCTTTGGCCCGCCTGATCTCTCCCTTCTCAGAAAGCTCATTTCGCAAATCTTTCGACAGATTGGTCATCTCATCAAACGAAGATACCCCCTTTTGATAGAGCCACTGAAACACCTGATCTGCCCTGTATGAGGCAAGGCCCATCTCTTTCAGATAATCAGATAGTTCGGTTTTTGTGAGGGATTTGAGATCCACTTTCTTTTGTGTGTTTACTTCGGTCTTTTCCATGGCCAAAGATACGCAGAATAGCGAGGAATGAACAGTTCCGGTTAAAAGCGGGGATTTACAACATTGTTGTAGATGGATCCAAACGTATAGGATAGACCGAATGATACGCTGTAGTCGTATGATGTGGGACGCTGGCAATTTCCAAGTGCAAAACAATCATCGGACTGATCGGCAGCCGGAAGTGAAATCTGATCGTTTATGATTCTGTACCTGCCGGAAAAACTGATTGAAAATCCGCGAACTATCCGTAAATCTATGGAGGGATTAAATTCAAACCGGTTCAATGAAAGATCATGAAAAAAGTTTGAGCCGGAGACCGACACATTTACTCTGCCCCAGGGGCGGTCGTATCGAAGAAGCGCGTATAAATTTTGATGAACCAAAAACTGAGCGTCTTCACCCAGCACAGTAGTTTCGTAATAAGTCTGATATGAAGGTGTAATCCTGTAGCGGACAATAAAACGCCTCTGCTGATATTCTCCGTATGGGTAGAAATTGTACTCAAATGCGGGGGAAGCTTCCACATTGGATTTAATATTGCTGTTACGGGCAAAATTGGTTCTTGTGTACAATCCAATCGAAGCATGATCATTAATACTGTACGCATACAGGCCCCAGTATTCACCCCAATCGCGGATACTGCTGCGAACAGCACCATCACTCAGTTCCACCTGCCGGCGATTTAACTCTCCGCGCAGCCTCGTTCTTATTTTCCAGTCATTTGTTATCCACTCTGCAAATATTCCTGAATTCAATCCAAGATTTCGTTCAGTGGATTGCCCGTTCAGCCATGATCGCATATTGACATCAAACACCCAGCCTCGCCATGGATCGTGCAGGGGTTCATCATCAACGTCAGCATCCACCGTGGACTCATAAAAAATATCCAGATTTCTCATAGCCACAGTACCCATTACATAAGGTACGAGGCCAATTTTTATGTAGCGGTTCAGTCCAACTCTTCGTTCATCACCGGAATCAGTACTTGAAGATACGTAGCGGAGTGTATCTACCCGGGTGCTGAAATCGCGCAAACCTCTGTAGGTTAGTGTGTATTCGCGCCCGCCTCCTGCCGTTCTCAGATCGGTAATGTTCAGATAAATATCGGCATCATCCTGATCACGAACATAATTTACAAAGGTAATATTTGAACGTATATAGGTTATATCACATACGTTACAATCAAGATAGACGTTAGGTATTGGTTGCAAACGGGATGAGCCTTGAGCAACTACCAACTCATGTGTAAAAAGAAAGAATAAAAAAAGGATTATTGTGCGATTCACAAGAAAAAGACAGATTTTTAACATTGTCTGCAGATAGTACAAGTTAATCAATTCGCAGAAAGAATTGCCAATCAATCGGTAATGAGTTTGTAAATTGAATGCATTAAATTAACCGACAGATTACAACTCATGGATTTCGATCTAATTTTCAGCTAATCTAAACAGTTCGTGAACACAACAAACCGACAGTTAACTTATTTTTTTGCTAAAAGACGCACCAGAACAAACATAAAGAAACTGATGAAATTCATCGGATTTCTGTTCATCATTTATGCGGTGTATGCAATTCTGTTTCACGTTGTTGCCCGATATGAAGAGATGGAAACTCATTCATTTATCACCGGGTTTTACTGGGCGTTGACAACTATGTCTACCCTTGGGTACGGTGATATTGTGTTTACCACTGACCTTGGAAAGGTCTTTTCTATGATTGTAATGTTTTCCGGTATTCTCTTTCTACTTGTTTTGCTGCCATTTACCTTTATTGAGTTCTTTTATGCTCCGTGGATGGAAGCTCAGAACGAAGCAAGAGCCCCAAAAACGCTGGATCCTTCGGTGAAAAATCATGTAATCATCACAAAACTCGATCCTGTTGCAGATGCACTCATAAAAAAACTACAGACCTATAAAATTGATTACGTTATTCTTGAACCCGACCTGCAAAAAGCACTTGACTTGTCGGACGCCGGGTATAAAATTGTAAATCTCGACCCGACCGACTTTGAAGCTTACGACAAACTCTGCATTAACAATGCACGAATGGTTGTTGCAACCGGAACTGATACTGTAAACACAAACGTAACTTTTACGGTGAGAGAGTATAATCCGGATATTAAAATTGTTGCTACGGCTGCCTCGCCCGATTCGGTTGATATCCTACAGCTTGCCGGGGCAAATCACGTTCTTCAGATGGGTGAAATTTTAGGGCGCTCACTCGCACGGCGCACTCTCGGAGGCAATGCCCGCGTTCATGTTATTGGGCATATCGACGAACTGGTAATTGGTGAAGCTACAGCCCAGGAAACACCCTTAATTGGTAAAACACTTGCCGAGAGCCGATTACGTGAAACAACCGGTGTAACTGTAGTGGGTTTCTGGGAACGCGGTGAGTTTAAACAGGCACTGCCAGAAACGGTTATTACAGAAAAAACCATGCTTGTACTGGCAGGATCCGTAAATCAACTCAGAAATTATGATGAACTCGTAAGTATTTACCACGTATCAGATAAACCGGTAATTATTATTGGAGCCGGAAGAGTAGGCCGTGCCGCTGCAAAAAACTTTAAAGAGAGGCATATTGATTACCGTGTGATTGACAAAGATGCCACCAGAATTTATGACAAGAGTAAATACATACAGGGTGATGCTGCCGATCATGAAGTATTGAAAAAGGCCGGATTAGAAGAAGCTCACACCGTACTTATAACCACTCACGATGATGATGTGAATATTTACCTCACCATCTACTGCCGCCAGTTAAGCCCCAATATGCAGATCATCAGCCGTACTACGTACGAAAAAAATATTGCCACAATGCACCGCGCCGGTGCCGATTTTGTGATGTCGTACGCATCCATGGGGGCAAATTCCATTTTTAATATTATTGAGGGACAGGATGTGCTGATACTGGCTGAAGGGCTGAACATATTCAACCATAAAGTGAATAAACTACTCGCTGATAAATCCCTGATAGAGTCTGATATTCGGAAAAATACCGGCTGTACCGTGGTTGCCATTAAGTGTAAAGAGGGGATGAAAGTAAGCCCTCAGCCTGACAGAAAACTCAGAGAGGGAGAAGAAATCGTACTGATCGGTTCATCAGAAAGCGAAACCGAATTTGTTAAACTCTACGAAATGGATTCCGCGTAAAGCAGGCGTTTTTTACGAAAAATCTTTCAAAAGTTTTTCGCACTCTTCAGACATGATATTGCCAATTACCTCAATTTTATGGGTAGTTAACATTGCAAGTTCGTGAGATTTTAACCGGATTTGAGGCATATATCCGGAGATTGTATCTATACTGCAACCGTAAATTACCAGATCTATTTTAGCCCAGATAGCCGCACTCATACACATCGGGCAGGGCTCGCAGGTTGTGTAGAGTGTAAAGCCGGAAAGATCGGTTTTTCGCAGATGTTCCGCCAGTTTTCGGATGGCCAGCAGTTCGGCATGGGCAGTGGGGTCGTTCAATGCCTTGGTTTGATTGGCTGCCTCCGCAAATAGTTCATCCCCCATGGTGAGTACTGCTCCGAATGGAGTTTTTCCTTTTCTTGCCACATCAATGGCTGCCTGCATGTGTTCTACGAATGGTTTCAAGTTTCAGGGTGCAAGGTTCAGGGGGGAGGTTTTGAATTTATTTTGTAAGGAATCATGAATTTTGTGCTCATACATCTAAACAGTGATTAAACACTTTTGCAATTAGCTATAAAGATTTAAAAATCTGGCAAGAAGCGAAAGAGCTTTCTATTGAAATACATAAAATGACAATGCAGCTTCCAAAGTTTGAATTGTATGAAACCGGTAGTCAAATCAGAAGATCTTCAAAATCTATTCGTTCGAACATAGTTGAGGGATATGGGCGCAGGAGGTATAAATTAGATTTCATAAGATTTTTGATTTACGCTCATTCATCAGTAGATGAAACCCGAGACCACCTTGAAACTCTATTTGAAACAGAATCTTTAAAAGACAGAAACAAATTTGAAAGAATTCAAAATAAATTAGACCAAACCGGCAAAATGATCTACAGATTCATTCAAAGCATAGAAATGCGATAATTAAAAAACCTCGCCTTTCCACTTACACCCCGCACCCAGCCCCTTGAGCCACGTCCCTTGCACCTTGTCCCCTACTTCAAATGCCTGTTCAAAAAATTGGTATAGACCCTGTGCAGCAGCAAGTAGCTCTGCTGGTTGTAGGCCACACCGTGGGCGCCGGGCGGGTAGATACGCACATCCACATCTTTGCCTGCATTGGTAAATGCGGTTAGCATCTGCATGGTATTTTGAATATGCACATTCTCATCCATGGATGAGTGCACCACAAGCATATTGTCCTGCAGGCGTTGCGCATGTGCCATTACAGAGCTGCTGCGATAATTTTCATAATTCTCTTCCAGCAAACCCATGTAACGCTCGGTGTAAATAGTATCATACAGGCGCCAGTCGGTTACAGGAGCCGCCACAATTCCTGCTTTAAAAACACGCGGATGCAGCACCATGGTTAAGGCTGCCATATAGCCGCCATAACTGTGTCCCCGAATAGCCATCCGCTCCCCATCAATCCAGTCGTAACCGGCCAAATAGCGGGCAGTTTCTGCGAAATCGTACGCCTCTTTTTTGCCGAGATTCAGATATACAGATTTTTCAAAATCCCGTCCATAACCGCCGTTTCCGCGATTATTTACATTGGCAATTACAAACCCGTTCTGTGCCAGATATTGGAACCACGCATTCGATTCAAACTGGTTATACACTCCCTGTGAGCTTGGCCCTCCATAAATCATCAGAATTAGCGGGTATGATTTTTCCTCGTCAAAATCAGGTGGTCTAATCAGGTATCCATCCAGTTCCTGCCCGTCGGATGTTGTGAATGAGAAAAGCTCCCGGGGTGCATACACGTACCGGTTGATGTACTCCTGTACAGATTCATTATCCACAAGAGTTTTCAGTTTCGCCCCCCCATTTTCCGTAGTTCGAATTTCAACCCGTGTGGGCGTACTCACGTTCGACCACGTATCAATAAAAAAGCGGCCATCAGGCCCCATGCTGAATGAGTGCCGGCCGGGCTCTTCGGTGTACCGCACTTTTTCGGTGCCATCAAACCGGATAGAGTAGAGATGTCTTTCGAGCGGACTCTCTTCCGTTGACTCATAATAGATTTTTCCCTGATCGGAATTTACGGCAAATACATTGGTTACCTGCCAGTTACCCGATGTAACCTGATTGATCAGCTCTCCGCTGTAATCGTACCTGTACAAATGTTTAAAGCCATACCGATCGGAGATCCAAAGAAATTCCTGTCTGTCATCCGGAAAGAAAAAGTAGTGGTCAATTCCTGCAAAAAAGTCGAACACATCAATCCAGCCATCATCTGATTTCTCCTCCATGATCATCTCTCCGCTGCCATCGGTAACATCATGAAAAAACAATTTCAGGTGATTTTGTTGGCGATTCATCCAGACTACGGCAAGTTCAGCGGGGTTTGATGTCCAGTAGAGCCGGGGGATCAGTCCGTCGCCAATATCAATATCCATCCATTTGGTTTCATGTGACTCTATATCGATCACGCCGATTTTCACAAAAGGATTATCCTCACCCACTTTCGGATAGGGTATATCTGTATATTGGGGGTAAATCCCTTCATAATCGGTGGATACAAAACGCTCTACATGCCTTTCATCTGATTGCCAGAATGCGATATAGCGGCTGTCATGCGACCAGCTCCACGCCTGAACCAGCCCAAATTCTTCTTCATAAACCCATCCAAACCGGCCATTAAAAAAGTGCTCTTTTGCATCGAATGTAAGCTGGGTTTCTTTACCTGTATTCAGATCGAAAACAAACATCTCTCCATCCCGGTGGTACGCCACTTTTTGTCCATCGGGTGAAAGTTCTGCGGTAAACGCCTGCTCAACAATTTTTTCGATCGTATTATCTTCGAGGGAATAGTAGTAGTAATCGGCAGTGCCGGAGTAGCGGTAGATCGGCACAAAGTCTGCCTGAAAAACCAGGTATTGAAAATCGGCTGACCATTGAAAAGACTGGAAATAAAATGGGTCTTCGCTTCCGGGAAAGGTGTATTGAGATGTATCAAAAATCAATTCATCTTCATCCGTTTCAGGGTTATGAACCCGAATCTGAATATCACCGGTTTGAAAATCCTGCTCCATATATGAGAAACGTTCGCCTCCCTCAATCCAGGTTACATTTTGAGGGCCTTGTTCGCCGGCCAGGTTCGCGGCAGAAAATAGTGCATGCTGCAGGCTTTGATACTCCTGAAGTGCCTGACCTTCAACCGGTTGAGTTCCAACAAAAATAAACAGAGCAACAATGAACAATCTAATCGGGTAGCTGAATTGAAACATAAATTTCAGAATTTTAAATCAATGGTGGTCGTATCCATAATTAACAACAGAGCATAGAATATAGTATTAACCCGCAAAACATTTCCCTGAGAGTTTGAGACCGGGTACAATAGCTACCTGCTTCATATGACAAATGTTTCCCATATGCCACTACCGGGGCTTACTCCGCTCACCCCTATTTCATGAAGATCTTAAGAGCGCCACTGAAACACTGAAATTCAAAGAAAATCAGGCCGGCATCTGCTGCTATCCATTTTTGAGCAATCGTAAACCATTCAAAACCACAAGAAGTGTGCTGCCTTCGTGACCGATGACGCCGGCAGTTAATGGCAGATCGATCAGAAAAACACCCGCTAACAACATCACAATTACCATCATGCTAAATATTATATTTTGCCATACTACTTTTTTGGCTTTTCTGGTGAGCCACAACATGTAGGGTATTTTTTCGAGATCATCACCCATCAGCACAACATCGGCGGTTTCCAGTGCCACATCGGTTCCGGCCGCACCCATGGCAATGCCCAGATGGCTCAATGCAAGGGCAGGTGCATCGTTCACGCCATCTCCCACCATCGCCACTGTTCCGGTTGATTTGAGCTGATTCAGCACATCCACTTTCTGCTCGGGAAGCAGGTCTGCGTGAATTTCATCAATATCGAGATCGGCTGCGATTGCATGTGCCACATCGGGGTTATCGCCCGTGAGCATAACTATTTTTTTGATGCCCATTTTCCGAAGTTTCGCGATGGTTTCTTTAGCCTGCGGGCGAACCTGATCTGCAAGGGCAATCAGCCCGATCGGCTTGTTCTCTTCAACCACAAAAACAACCGTATTTCCTTGTTTGCGCAGCTCTTCAGCTTTTGCCTCTATGATTTTACTCCACTGCCCTATCTCCTCCCCGAACATCTTGATGTTACCCACGGCCACCTGCTTGCCATCTATCTCTGCCTCCACACCCTGGCCGGGAGTAGCCGTCATGTTTTCTGCCTTAAACGGCTCGGTTTTTTGAGCTTTTGCATAGTCTGTAATCGCCTCGGCAAGATGATGCTCAGAGTACTGTTCACAGCCTGCAGCAACAGCAAGCAGATAACCGACTGATTTTTCATCGGATGAAAAGCGTTCCGATTCAGCATCAAATGCAATCATATCGGTTACTTCCGGCTTTCCTTTGGTTAGTGTGCCGGTTTTATCAAATGCGATGGTGTCGATACCCACAGCCTGCTCCACATAAGCCCCGCCCTTGAACAGAACACCATTTTTAGCCCCATTGGCTATTGCTGAAATGATCGATGCAGGTGTGCTGATGATCAAAGCGCAGGGAGAGGCCACCACGAGAACAGTCATTGCACGATAGAATGTGGAATCAAATTCATGGCCGAATATCAGCCAGGGGATAAGGATCAGACCCAGAACAGCCACTACAACGCTGATGGCGTAACGGGGTTCGAAGGTATCGAGCAGGCGTTGAGTTTTAGCCTTGTTCTTCTGCGCACTTTCAACCAGTTCAATGATTTTTGCAACCGTTGTATCTTTGGCAGGCTTGGTTACTTCAAGTTCAATTACGCCATTTTCGTTGAGAGTAGCGGCAAAAACCGAATCGCCAATCTCTTTTGTAACCGGAATACTCTCCCCTGTTATGGCAGACTGATCCACAGTAGTCTGCCCTTTCACAATGGTTCCATCTATGGGAATGTACTCTCCGGGTTTTACAAGAACCGTATCACCTACGTTTAACTGCTCGATAGGTACCTGCACTTCGGTGCCGTCCGGTTTTAACAGTAGGCCCTGGTTTGGGCGCAGTTCCAGAAGAGAGTGGATGGCATTTCGGCTCTTCCCTAATGCATAACTCTCCAGGGCACCACTCAGTGAAAAGAGGAAAAGCAGGATGGCACCTTCTATCCACTCGCCAAGAATAGCAGCTCCCAGTGCTGCGGCAATCATCAGAAAATCGATGTTCAGCTCGAGTTTTCGCAGATGTTCCACCGTTTCAATAAGCCCGTGATACCCGCCTGAGATGTACGCAATCATATAAAAAACGATCGCAACGGATTCCGGCAACAGCGCGGTGTAATCGGCCACTGCCCCCATCAGAATGGAGATCAGGCAGATTATGGTTAATGGAATTTGCCCCGATTGATGATCGTGATTATGTGCCATCGCCCTTCTTCTACATCAGAATTTCAGGTTTATTGAGCCACTCAATCGTGCTGTTTACGAGTGCTTCAGCCGTGGATCTGTTCTCAGCTTCTGAGTAAATCCTCAAAACAGGTTCCGTACCCGACTGCCGCACCAGCAGCCACGACCCATCTTCGAGCGTGTGTTTGATACCATCCGTCATATCCCACTCCACTACGTTTTTACCAGCTATCTCCTTCAGTTTTTTCTCTGTGCAAAAACGGATCATACCTTTCTTCTTCGCGTCATCGGTGTGAACATCCAGTCTGAAATATTCGTGATTTCCAAACTCATCGAAAAGAGCCTGTACAAGCTGGCTGAGCGTCCTGCCCGATTTTACGATCATCTCGGCAATCAGAAGCCCGATATAGATTCCGTCTCGTTCAGGCAGGTGGCCTTTTGCAGATACACCCCCCGACTCCTCCCCGCCCACAAGCACATCGCCGGAGATGATTTTATCAGCTACATATTTAAAGCCAATCGGGGTTACTTCAATCGGCAAACCGTACGCTTTTGCCTGCTTATTGAGCATATCGGTGGTGGAAAATGTCTTAACAATGGTGCCGGTCAGCCCTTTTTCATGAACCAGGTATTTAGCGAGGAGGCTCAGAATCAGATGAGAACTTACAAACTTTCCGTTTTCATCAACCATGCCAATTCTGTCGGCATCGCCATCATTTGCTATACCGAGCGAGCATCCGTTTTTTAATACATGTGCAGAGAGCTGCGCCATATTTTGCTCCATTGGCTCGGGTGCTTTGCCGCCAAAGAGCGGGTCCCTGGTTGCATTGATCTCCAAAACCCGGTCTCCCAACAATCGCTTCAGCAGGCCGCTGCCGCTTCCAAACATAGGGTCGTGGCCAATAGTAATTCCGCTTTTTTTGATGGCATCAATATCAATCCGTTCACTGATTACATCCAGATATCCCTCAGCAAAATCCATTTCGCGAATCAAACCGAGCTTTTTCAAATGATTGAATGGCCTTACAGATACAGATTCAGTTACTTTTTTCAGCTTTTTTTCTACTGCTTCAATCTGATCGGGAGAGGCAGACCCTCCAAATGGTGCCTTTATTTTAAAACCGTTATAAACCGGCGGATTGTGGCTTGCAGTAATTACAATTCCGGTTGCATCAAAATGATTTGCAGCCCAGCTGATGACCGGAGTGGCAACGATGGCATCAGAAATGCGCACCGGCAATCCACACTCTGCAAAAACTGAAGCGGCATGTTCGGCAAACTCTCTGCTTAAAAAGCGGGCATCATAGCCAATTACCACACCATTTTTTGTGATATTTTCTTCTGATATCCAGGCAGCCGTTGCCTGTGATACGATATTGAGATTCTCAAATGTGTAGCCTTCTGCGATGATTGCACGCCAACCGTCCGTGCCAAATTTGATGGGCATCATAAATTTCCTCTTAAAGTCCTGTTTCTTTATTTTTGCTCTGATTAGAAAAGTACGGGAACCATTTCTTTATATCTAATCAGCATGGTATGAAGTTTCCCGAATTTCTGTTATTTGATTTAAACTCAAACAAAAGACTGACTAACCGTGAAAAATACGTACATCATTGGGATAGCTGCGATTCTATTCTCTATTCTCACACTCCCTCTATTTGCCCAACAACAGGAACCTATGGCCGACAGGCTTGAAGAACGATTTAAGACCGATATATTCAGCCTTGGCATTCTGCTGCAGTCTGAAGGATATTTCTCTTTTAACGATGATAATTTTAATGGCGGGCGCAAATTTGATATTGGTGCAACACGGCTCGATGTTCGCGGCAACGTGGACAACGGCTTCCTTTACAGGTTTCAGCTCGATTTTCGCCGACAAACCAGCGTTCTGGATGCACAGGTAGGTTATCGGTTCTCTGACACGATGAGAATCATTGGAGGTGCCTTTAAACCTTTTCTTAGTGCCGATCTTGATCCCAATCCGGGTGACACAGATTTTATGAATCGTGCTCGTCAGGTTGGTACTATGATGAATTCCCGTGAAATTGGACTTACACTTTTGGGAGAACCGGGCAAATTTAATTACCGGTTTGGTATGTACAACGGAACCGGCCTTACCCGCAGTAATGACAACCGCTTTATGTACACTGCCCGCCTTGGATATACCGCGGATCTGAACGGCGGTACCCTCGAATTAGGATTCAACGGCGCTTACGATGAAACCAGAATGAACAGTGTGGGAAATACCGGTCTTGTTTCCATGGGCGACAGAGTTCTATATGGCGGCTTTATTAAACTCGACACCCCTGCAATTTTTGGTACTGCAGAAATTTTACAAACCAAATTTGATGCTCAAAATTTTGGCGGAAATGAAGAGACCATAACCGGATTTTATGCTACTCTTGGAAGTAACGTTTCTGACAAAGATCAGCTTCTTGTTCGATGGGATTATCTCGATTTTGATTTGAGAGGTGACTCTTCGGACCTCATAACTTTCGGATGGAACCATCAGGCAACAAGACTCATCAGTTTTCAGCTGAACTTTCTTGCCCTGCTCGAAGATGACGAGGATACGCAGTTTGGAGTATCCGGTGTGATGCAGTTCCAATTCTAAACTGATGAGCAAAAAAAAACCGGCAGTGCTTTCACTGCCGGCCTTGTAAGTATCTGAAGATTCTTTCAATAAAATCCTCAGAATCCTTAACCCCATCTGAATATACTCTATTTAGCCTAATTTATAAACCTATCTTCGTTACTCCCGCGAGACTAATATCAGTTGTATCTGGTTTTAAAAGCTTGTAATTTTCGAGTCTTTCAAAGAACTCAAATCACGCTGATTTGTAAAGGGCCCATAGCTCAGTTGGTCAGAGCAGTCGACTCATAATCGATTGGTCGCAGGTTCAAGTCCTGCTGGGCCCACTTTTTATTTTTACCCTCCTGCTTTTTCATAGACTCCTCTTGTCTAATCTCTTTACATATTCTAAATCCAGCTGTTGATGTTTCTAAGCAGTGCTTCGCGGTTCAAGTCCTGCTGGGCCCACATTTTATTTTTACCCTCCTGCTTTTTCATAGACGGCTTTTGTCTAATCTCTTTACATTTTCTAAATCCAGGCGTTGATCTTGCGAAGCAGTGCTTCCTGTTCAGATTTGCAGACCAATCTGATGTCAAATCAGTAGATAGACGAGTAAAAAACTGAATACTGTTGCCACGAGGCCCACCATAAAAATGTTGTAGGCAACTCTGAGCAGTTTGAATTTTTTTGAAAGAACAGATCCAAGTCCGTGTAAATCCCGGGCCATTGTGTCGTAAAGGCGTTCACTGTCAGTCATCAGCTCCTCGATACCGGTCACAAAATCGTCTCGCTCCATCGTGTAAAAATTACCAAAAAAGAGGATATTGGATCGGTTTGCACGCACATCATCCAGGGTCACTTTTTCATTGCCTACACGTGGCCTTGCTGCTAAAACAGAATAAACCAGGGACGACATACAGGTAATCAATAAAATTGCAGTGGGTATTATCAACAAGGTGTTTGAGAGAATTCGTGTTGAAATCGATGCAATGATAATGGAGATGATGATTCCATTAATACTGATCATGATGTTCGACTTGTTATCTGCAATCGCACTCAGATTGATATGATTTCGGTATGAGGTTCGGAACATATCCGAAACACCGCGGTTGAGGGACCCAAGTTTCTTTTTTGCTGAAATATCCTCATTTGCTGATTCCTCTTCGTCTGTCTCTTCCGAATCATCATCACAGCTTTCGTCAGGTTCAGGGTTTTTACAGATCAGTGAGTATAGTTTTACCGGCTTGGAAATGTTTTTTAATTTTTTTTCACCGAATGATTCAACCCGAAAACCGGAATGATTTTTAATCTCCGTAAATACATTTTCTGAAATGATTACCGAACCGGCTTCTCCAAATGACTGTACCCGGGAGGCGATATTCACGGCATCCCCATAAATCCCTTCGTCATCATAAACAATATCACCAATATGAATACCAATCCGGATCGGAACCGCCGGCTCGTTGGTGAGCTCAACCTGAATATCCCTTGCACACTGTACAGCGGCAAGGGCACTGCCAAACATAATCAGTGTGCCATCTCCATAATACTGCAAAACCTTTCCGTGGTATTTTAACAGAGACGTTTCAATTACCGCACGCTTGCGATCTCTTAGTGATTTTGCATTGAGCTCATCTTGCTGCATCATTTTTGAATAACCCACAATGTCGGCAAACATAATGGCTGCAAGTAGTCTGATATGATTATTTTCTTCGATGATAATTGTGCCCGTAAATTATGAGAATATGAACAGATGTAGTGATCTGTACGATAAAAACAGTTCTCTTTTATTGATATCGATCAAAATAAATATCTGATTTTGAAAGTGTAGAGTGTACCCGTTTATTAAAAAAACAATTGCTTAATGTATCAAAATAAAATCTAAAACAACGAACTTTATACCCCAATGCCATTTTAAAAAGGCAGCATCATTGGTTCTGCATACCAGTAATCACAACATTACCCGTTCCGCGCGGATCACATGGATAGCTGAAATCCCTTCTCATTCTTCTTGGGTTGTTTATTGTGTCATAGAATTCATCCAGATATCTCGTGGCAAAATTAATGTACCTCCGATCGAGCAAGGTATTTTCTGTTATAAGCTTATATATCTCCGGTTTGAGTTCCCGAAACTGTTCGAATGTGGGCTCTAATACACTGAGATCTTCCAGGCAATATCCTCTGTATCGCCTCTCTCTAACCGAACTCAGCCGCAAAGCCTCCTCCGGCCTTGCATAGGGGGCAGATACAAGCCCTGCCAAATCAAAATCGTAGGGTACTGCCACATAGATTTTTTCATCTTCCAGAAAAAGCAGCCTGGTATTTTGCTGATATTGAATAGACCAATCGGTGTTGCCGATCATGTATTCAAATACGCTCATTCTTAAAAATGCTGACTGATCTACAACTTCAGGCCTTAAGTGCAAGCGGGTTATACGCCGGGCATTGTTTCGGGAAGCCATATCGTTTGCATGCTCTACTATAAAAGCATACTCCGGATCAGATTTCCGGCCATTTCCGGTATCGTGATAAGTAAGGCGAACCAGCCGTACCCTGAAACTATATTCAGTAAATAAATTGTATAGTTTGTAAATAAGGTACTCGCGTATCACATACTCTTCTCCCTGGCAAGGCACCACAAGTTTTAAATTGGATTGGCCGGCAAATAGTGAATGTTCAGGCAGCTCACTTCTGTTAAAATTCAATCTTAGAGGCGGAGTTCTGCAATTTTCCCGTTGCCTGCGAAAATTGCCCCTTACCCTTGATCGTATATCCAGATATTCTTCTATATTGGGGCCTTTAACATGCAGTTTCATGTTATGATATGAAGGTTCATCCCCACGGTCTCTCTGAAGCGTCCTGATATCCCCTTCCAGTCTGATATCTAAAATTTCATCACTGTCGAATAAACCCTCAAATTGATTTGGCTCTGGTTCCAGCTGAAAAGCAACAGATGCCGGACTCAGTAAAAATAGCATGAGTGGCAAAAAGGCGAATATTTTACTGAAGATGTGCATTGTTATCGCGTTAGGTAAGAGTTTTAACAATTTCAGAATAATCTTTTTTTTAAATCAATCAAAAAGCAAAATTTCACACTGTTTTGATTGGGAGTTACCCTTTATTAATAAATTTATTAACTAAAATTTTGGGGTAACTTCAGATTTTTAAACCCTTTTATTGTAATATCGTGGATGAAGTGCCTTAACAATGTCTGACGATTTTTTCGATAATTGAGCCGTTCAATAGTGTCTGTTTTGGCAATGGATCAGCGTTTTTGAACCCCATTAATTCGATTGAATTCCCCCTCCCACCAGCCTTTTAGTGGTATATCTGATGCAAGAATTAAGTTTTGAAACTTTGGGAAATCATATTCAATACTTTTCAGATCAACAGATATATTTTTTTGCATTACTTCCACAATCGCATACTCGGCAACCGGCAAATAGGTTGGAACCGGCGGGGATATAAAAGGATGCATAAAAGCAGATCCCACACTGCCTGCATTCAATAAAATGTGCTCCTTATGTTTTCGATACATTTGAAAATGAGTATGACCACCAATTGCTATTTTTGTTGAATTATCGAATTTGATTAATGAATCAATTTCTTCCGGTGAAGATGTTGGCAAAACAGCACGGATTGTTGAGTGGGGCGAACCGTGATAACAGAGCATATCTATTTCGTCATCAAGTGGAACACTCACTGTTTTCTTAAAAGACCTGATAAACGATAAATCCTTATCGTACAATTTGTTTAAACACCAATAAACAGACTTCTGTAAAGCCTCTCCTTCTATTTCATAAACGCTCGTATTTTCCGGGTCGAATAAAGCTTCTTCATGATTGCCCATTACACACGAGCAATTATGCTGTTGAAGCATCTCTATTATTTCGCGGGGGGAAGGGCCAAAAGTTACAATATCACCCAGGCAAATAATCGAATCGACACTGTTTTTGCCGATATCTGCAAGAACTGCTTCTAAAGCTTGAGCATTACCATGAACATCCGAAACAACTGCTATTCTCTTAGCCATTTTAAATTTAATTATTTTATTGGTTGTGACCGGCAATTCAACAGGCAATCAGCAGCTAACCCTGCCAAAGAATATCGCAATGTTTCTAAATACTTTAATGCTTTT
The DNA here is from genome assembly GCA_020832415.1 of Balneolaceae bacterium. Lineage (GTDB taxonomy): Bacteria > Bacteroidota > Rhodothermia > Balneolales > Balneolaceae > Rhodohalobacter. Next base: position 42,417 of record JAFIES010000030.1, read on the forward strand.
TTCAAAAATATTCTTTTCATAAAAAATTAAACCCTGTCCAACTTCATATCGAAGTAAATTTTTTAGTATTCTTGTTGGTAATTATATCAGATACAGAAACCTCCCTACATACATACCAATATTCTGTGATTCGAATTTTCTCAACCCTTCTTTTTTTGATTGTTTTTGTCGGATTTTATCTGGCTTTTACCCTCTTCGTCCCGGAGACTGAAATTGAAGAACCTGTACCTGAACCTGAGGAGTGGGTGATGGATAGCTCAACCGCCTTCTTTATCGAAGAATTTGAACAGGCTTTTACAGAGGGGTTAAACAACGAACAAATCCCCGGGGCGGCAGTTACCATAGTGAAAGATGGTCGGGTTATTTATCAAAAAGGATTTGGTGTAAAAGAGAGAGGAAAACCTGAAAAAGTAGATGAATATACTGTATTTAGGCTGGGTAGTTTATCTAAGGGCTTTGCTTCGGTTCTTACAGGATTGTTAGTAGAAGAAGATATACTAAGCTGGGATATTCCAATCACCAATTATTTAAATGATTTCAGACTGAATGATCCGGAGCAAACCGAAAGGGTTCAGATCCGGCATTTACTCTCGCACACCTCCGGGCTGCCACGCCATGCCTATACAAATTTACTGGAAGATGGACTTTCGTTAGACCAGATAATCCCCCGGTTAGAATCAGTTCCGCTGGTTGCAAGAGAGGGCACTCAACATTCCTACCAGAACGCGGCTTTTTCAATTATAGAAAAAATTGTGGAAAACCAGACAAACACCAGTTATAACGCCTTACTGCAAGAAAAACTATTCGAACCATTGGCGATGAACCGGGCATCCTATAACTATGATGGCATCATAAATTCAGGAAATAATGCTTCACCACATCTTTATGCATCCCGAGCGCAGGGCCGCGTTCCGGTTGCGATTAACAGAAGATACTACAATGCCGTATCCTCCGGCGGAGTCAATGCTTCAGCTTCAGATATGGGAAATTGGTTGCTTCTGCTAACAGGGTACTATCCTGAGATTATTTCTGAAGAAACACTTAACGAAATATTTACTCCGATCGCTACCATCCGTAATCGCCGGTTTAGCAGATATTGGGATGGTGTGAATGAATCGTACTACGCAAAAGGATGGCGTGTACTTGATAATCACGGGCAAAGAATTGTTTACCATGGCGGTTATGTAAACGGTTACCGCAGCGAAGTTGCATTTGCCCCTGAAGATGGATTGGGAATCAGTATACTCGTTAATACCAACTCCGGCTATGCCTTAGAAGTAATTCCATACTTTTTTAATCACTTCAAGTCCGATTCTTTGGAAGTAACTTCTAACTAACGTGAGTTCGATATAACATATAGAAAGAATCGGCAGTTAGAGCGCAGTCCCGATGCAGTTCAATCGGGATGCGCTCAATATGACGAGTTCAGTCATATTGTTCATTTTTATATCGAACTCACGTTAACTAAGAAATCACGGCCGTACTAATCTGATTGATCCCGGCGAACAGTTCACTACCCATTTTTGTTTATCGTCTGTATGCTAATTGAGAAGCAGCAGAATTCAAGAATTCAGTAACAAAAATTAATTGAACTCTGTGAGCCTTTTCTTAACAAAGACAATATTCCGATCAACCCTATCTTACTCCAAATGAAAATCTGTTATACACCTATACTGATAAGCTTACTCTTATTGTTGGCCGCCTGTTCAGCGCCGGAAGGGCCCGTTCCTCTTTCTGCAGATGTACCTGAAGCGGAAGGCTGGGATATGGAAACGATTATAGACGGCCTTTCCCACCCCTGGTCCGTAGTGTGGCTTCCCGGCAACAGCGATACACTATTAATTACCGAAAGAACCGGACAGCTTCGAATGGTTCAGAATGGGGAACTACTACCTGATGCAATAGGCGGGCTTCCGGAAATTTTTGTTAGTGGCCAGGGCGGGCTTCTTGACATTGCGCTGCATCCTGATTTTGAAGAGAACCGCCTTGTGTACCTCACTTATGCAAGCGGCGATGAGGATGCAAATCGCACAACGGTTGGCAGAGGAGAATTAGACGGGCTGCAGCTCAAAAATTTTGAAGAGATCTTCCGGGTGTCCGATGACAAACCGAAAGACCAGCATTTTGGGTCACGGATCCAGTGGCTGCCCGACAATACATTTTTACTGACGCTTGCAGATGGAGGAAATTATATTCGATTTGATGGAGGCTGGATTCGCGAGCAGGCACAAAATCCGGATACCCATCTTGGAAAAGTGCTGCGATTGACCGAAAATGGTAATCCTGCACCGGACAATCCGTTCATAAATTATGAAAATACACTTCCTGAAATATGGTCGCTTGGCCATCGCAATATCCAGGGTATTACACGTGACCCGGAAAGCGGCAGAATCTGGGCAAATGAACACGGCTCGCGCGGCGGGGATGAACTGAACCTGTTACAGGCGGGGAAAAACTATGGCTGGCCGGAAACAACCTATAGCCTGGAATACCACTACACCCGAATTTCAAGTGAAACGACACTGCCCGGCATGGAAGACCCAAAAGTTGTCTGGACCCCGGCACAGGCTCCAAGCGGCCTCGAATTTTATACCGGTGATCAGTTCGCCGACTGGCGTGGCAACCTCTTTAGCGGCGGCCTGGTTGGTGAGCAGGTTCGGCGTATCATTCTGGATGAAGAAGAAGTGATCGGAGAAGAATCAATCACTATAGGCAAACGGGTTCGCCATGTAGCCCAGGGCCCTGATGGGTATCTCTATATTCTTACAGATCATGCGAATGGCGAACTCATTCGAATATTTCCTGCTGAATAAGAGTAACAACGGCATCCATCAAATCGCAATAGCTGCTGCTGTGGTCAACGAAAGCCACTTCCCTGGATGTTTAACTTCTTTTTGTCTGCTCTGAGTTTTGAAACCATATTCTCACTGCTCGTTTAAATTCAAACTTTTCCGGTATACCCTGAATCGTAAATTATTCCTCAAATCGGGTTTACTGGGAGGTGCAGGTTTACTGCTGCCCGGTCAGCGAGATCCGGTCGGGATAATCCAAGCTGTTCCCGCCGGGCTTTCATAAAGTCAATACGTTCATTTTCTATGCTCATACTATACCTGATCGGGTATAGTGATAATTGCAAAATCAAGGGGTTTTAGTGATAAAAGCCGGAACGAATAGAGAGAAAATATTTTTAAGATCGCCTGAATCAGTATTAAAACCACTTATCTATTCTACAGATGAAAAAGATGACGCAAGACTACAGCAAGTACACCGAAGAAGATCGTAAAGTTTGGAAGACACTATTTGAACGGCAGCAGAAAAATCTGCCGGGGAAAGCTCATTCCGAATACCTGAAATGCCTCAATCAGCTAAGCGATGTTTTAAATCCGGACAAAATCATCAATTTTGATGAGTTGAATGAATATTTGAGGGCAGAAAATGGGTGGTCAGTTGTGGTTGTACCGGGCCTGATTCCTGTAGATGACTTCTTCAAACTGCTTTCGGAAAAGAAGTTTTGCTCTTCAACATGGCTGCGTAAAATGGATCAGCTCGATTATCTGGAAGAGCCGGATATGTTCCACGACATTTTCGGGCATATCCCGCTATTAATGAACTCCAATTACGCACGATTTGTAGAGGAGTTCGGCAAGCTGGGAGTTGAATATGGCCACAACAAAACCGTTGAGAAGCAGCTGCAGCGGCTCTATTGGTTTACAGTAGAGTTTGGCTTGATAAAGCAGAATCAGGAAACTGAGATATATGGTGCGGGTATCATCTCATCGGCAGGGGAGACAGACCACATCTTTGAAGATGATATCGACGTTCTCCCCTACGATGTTGATAAAGTACTGAACAACGATTTTATCACCTCAGAAATACAGACCCGATACTATGAAATTGAATCTTTTGAGCAGCTTTTTAACTCTGTGGTGGAGCTGCAGCAGAGCCTCGGGGAAGAGGTGAATGTGTAAGCTTTTTCGCGTAGTTTTTTTGCAAAATTAAATTATACTTCACTTCCATTTATTGAGAAATCATTGAGCAAAAAAAACAATATTACTCCTGAATCTTCATTAAAAAAAGCCTGGAACGAGGTTTTGAATGAAGTGCGTAAGGCTATTTCTGAAGCGCAACATCCATTCCGGTATGTTACACTTGCTACTGTCGATAATATGAATTCCCCTCAACAGAGAATGGTCGTGCTGCGGGATTTCAACGAAAAATCAGAGTTTTTGATCTATACTGACAGCAGATCTGATAAAGTCGCCGAGATCATGAAGAATAACTCAGTGAGCCTTCTGTTCTATCATAGTGAGATGAGATTACAACTTAGAGTTACAGGTAGTGCTGCCATCATACAATCAGGAGAGGAGTTTGATAAAGAGTGGGATAGCCGGGGAAGTAAAAGTCCGCACTCCTACACATCCGTTCTTTCTCCGGGAACTTAGATTGGCAATCCGAAGGAGGCGTATCACTGGCAGCCGGAGGAAAAGCTAAACTTTTGTCTCATTAAAATAGAAGCGACTAACATGGAGTTTTTACAGCTGGATGGCATCAACCATATCCGGGCGGAGAAAATCATTCATGAGGGAAAAGAGGTCTTCCGCTGGATTGCTCCTTAACCAATTGGTTGATGATTTTGACATCGAATAAAGGTTCATTTTTTTGATGGAAACTTCTTTACTTTAGGTAACCAATTATCAGGAACTACTACATTTTCAGCACCCGGATTCATGCCAAACCTATTTCATGTAAGAAGATTTCATCTGTTACTTTTCCCCGCACTGCTCCTGCTTCTAATCTATTTTGGCTGCCGTTCTTCGGAAATCATCATAGAAAAAGAACCCGCGGTACTTGAAGAGGAGATCGTTGAGACAGAGTCTGATTCGACAACAATCTTACCGGAGATAATTTCCGCTGATGATATTATCGCTCCGTCTCGCGAATTCCGTGCAGCATGGGTAGCAACGGTTGCCAATATCGACTGGCCATCCAGGCCGGGTTTGCCTGTTGAGCAGCAGCAAAGAGAGATGATCGAGCTGCTTGACCGAGCCGCATCACTCCATTTCAATGCAATTATCCTGCAGGTGCGTCCGGCTGCCGATGCACTATACAACTCACCCTATGAGCCATGGTCGTACTATCTCACCGGAAAAATGGGTGAAGCACCCCTGCCCAACTACGATCCGCTTGAATTTGCGATCCATGAAGCACATCGACGGGGAATGGAGCTGCACGCCTGGTTCAACCCCTACAGGGCACTGCATCCAACAAACCGATCTGAGATCTCACCTGATCACATCAGCAGGACAAACCCGGACTATGTGAAACAATACGGCGACTTTTTATGGCTCGATCCCGGCAATCCCGATGCCAAAGAACACACACTAAATGTAATTCTGGATGTGGTTACACGATATGATATTGACGGTGTTCATTTTGATGACTACTTCTACCCCTATCCATCATACGCAAACGGGGCCGATTTTCCTGACGAAGAGAGCTGGCAGGCAGCTCAGCAAAACGGGAATACACTATCGCGGGGCGACTGGAGGCGTGAAAACGTAAATACTTTGATGAGGGAATTATCAGAGAGAATCAAAGAAGTAAAGCCTCATGTTAAATTCGGAATCAGCCCGTTTGGAATCTGGAGGCCCGGCTTTCCGGAAAATACTACCGGATTTGATGCATACGAAAACCTCTATGCCGATGCACGTTTATGGCTTAAAGAAGGCTGGGTTGATTATTTTACACCACAGATTTACTATCGAATCGATCAGGATCCGCAGCCATTCCCGGTAATGCTTGAGTGGTGGATCGAACAGAATGATTTTGACAGACACATGTGGCCCGGCCTCTTTACAAGCCGTCTGAGAGAGGCTGATGGCAGCTGGCCGCAATCCGAAATAACCGGGCAGGTTTACACAGCACGCGGATTTCCAGGAGTAAGTGGCACTGTTCATTTCAGTATGCGCACATTTATGGAAAATCCGGATCGGTTCAATCACAAAATGAGTGCCGGTCCTCACGCAAAACCTTCAGTAATTCCCGCTTCACACTGGCTTGGCAGCAGCCCGGAATCTGTGCCGGAAGCAGTACTTCGTGACTACGATGAGTATATTAATCTTCAATTTTCTGCACCTGAAGCAGATGATGTAACCTGGTGGATCATACGAACAAAAACTGCAGGAAACTGGGAGATAGATATTTTGCCCGGCAGCAGACACGAAATTAACTACTACAACGGAGAGGCATCCATCAGGCCCGATTCTGTCAGCATATCTTACCTGAATCGCGTTGGCCTGGAAAGCCCAATCATAAATATTAAGCACAATCTGGTTCAGCAAAAGCCGGCTGATTCAATCAGAGTTCAAAAACCTGCAATTATTCCGCGTACTACATGGGGAAATCATGCTCCTTCCGGTGTTGAAGCAAACGCAATCCGACAAAACATCGCAACCGGTGATACATTAAGGTTCAGAGATTTAACCGTTATCTCAGGCGGAATGTTACGCTCTGCACCGGTTTCATCCAACCTGCTTAAACCGGGTGCTCCACATGGAGTTGATGAAGGTGAAGAACAGGAAACAATCACACTGCAACTCTATAAAAATGGTGTTTCCGAGAGAATACAGGTTGAAAAGGGAGATGCATTTAACTGGTTTGGGTATCACATTGCTGTTTTAAATTCTGAATTCTCAACGGGCCGGCTACAGCTTGAAATTGCAACAGTGCAATCACTGCTTGTTGACAGGGCTGTCATGCGATCTGCAGGAAATGCATCACAGCGATTTCGTATTCCACATAAGGTAAATCATATTACACTGCACCATACCGGCAGTAATGAGCCTCTCAATCAAAATGATGATCCCATCGAAATCCTCAACAATCTGTTTGAATGGGGAGCTGCTGAGCAAAACTGGTGGGATGTGCCCTACCACTACTTAATCGATTTGGATGGAAATATCTACGAAGGGCGTGATGCAAATTTCGCCGGAGACACCAATACGTTGTATGATCCACGCGGGCATCTTTCTATCAGCCTGATGGGAAATTACAACCTTCAGCAGCCAACAGAATATCAGGTTGATGCCACATCTGAATTGATGGCTTATCTGGTTGAAAAATACAACCTGTCTTCTGACGACCTGTATCTTCATCAAGATCATGCAGATACCAGTTGCCCCGGCGAGTATCTTGTTCCACTTCTGAAGGGAGGAATTTTACAGGATCGAATAGAGGTGTTGTTCAGATAGAGATTATCCTTCTTGAATCTCGAACAGCCTCTGAATTGATCTTTTTAGCTGTGAATAGGTGATTGGTTTCCCAATGTAGTCGTGGTATCCAATCTCTGCGGCACGCTCTTTGTTTTTTGGATCGGTATTTCCGGTTATGTAGATAACCGGAATATCTTTTACCTCATTTATTCTTCGGTAAGCTTCAATTCCATCAATATCATCCTGAAGCATAATATCCATCAGAATCAGGTCAAAATCAGCCTCATTGCATTTTAAAACTGCACTTTGACCTTTTGTTACTTTTTCGTAGCGGCTGAACCCCATCTTTTTAAGCATATGTTCAAGCATCAGCTGAAGCACAAGTTCATCTTCAACTATCAAAATGTTTAGATCGGGTTTCATCTTACTTCTATGAGATTAATCAAAAGATAATTTTACGAACAAATAAAGAGCAAACAGAGGCATTCCAATACTATGAATGTAAGAAACTGTATCTATAAATAATACTTTTAGTTATTTGGGCACTATTTTAGCATTAGTAGCTTAACACTTTACAAATTGCGTCTGTATAGGTCTTTGTTGTGCCCTTGCCGCCAATATCCATTGTGCAATCTTCTTTATGATCTTGCAGAACGGTGTAAACTGCAGATCTGATTTTTTCAGCCGTTTTATAATCATCAAGATATTCAAGCATCATCAGTGCAGAAAACAGAAGAGCTGTCGGGTTCGCTTTACCCTGCCCCGCAATATCAGGTGCAGATCCATGAACAGCCTCGAACATTGCAGCTGTGTCGCCAATATTGGCAGCGCCTGTAACTCCAAGACCACCAACAAGACCCGAAGCCAAATCAGACAGAATATCGCCAAACAGGTTTGTGGTTACAATTACATCAAATTGCTGCGGGCGAAGTACCATCTGCATCGCCATGTTATCTACAATAAGGTCTTCAAATTCAACTTCGGGGTAATTTTTCTCAATTTCTCTTCCAATTTCAAGAAATAGCCCGGTTGTAAGCTTCAGAATATTGGCCTTATGCACCAGGGTAACCTTTTTGCGTTTATTCTTTTTTGCATACTCAAAAGCCGCAGTGATTATTCTCTCACTGGCATCTCTGGTTACAACGGCAATACTTTCGGCGTGCTTTTTAGCATCATCAACCCAGTGTTCTTTACCTATATAGAGCCCTTGTGTGTTCTCTCTGAACAGTACTATGTCAACTGCTCTGAACGGACTATCAATATTCGGGAGTGATTTTGCAGGGCGAATATTGCTATAGAGATTAAATTTCTGCCGCAGCGCTACATTTATAGAGCGAAAACCTGCACCAACCGGGGTTGTGAGCGGCCCTTTCAGTACAATTCGATGCTCTTCAATGGCTGAAATGGTTTCATCCGGAAGTGGATTGCCGGTTTTTTTGAATGTTGCTTCCCCTGCTTCGCACTCAATCCAGTTTAATTTGGCACCGGCAGCATCTAATATGGTAGTTACAGATTCAGTAATCTCTTTTCCTATCCCATCCCCGGGTATTAAAACAATATTCTGCATTATTGATGATTTATTCAGTTTTTTAATTCATTAAAAGATAGCAAATAATGAAGGTATGTTACAGCAATATCTGATGAGCTTGTTATCATATCTTAACAATCCCTGCCATTTATCTTTCACAGTTTTCTTTATTATGAGAACGAAATTCACTATATCTGCAGGCGTCTAACTTAACCGCATTATCCTGTATGAAAAAATTTAGGAGTGATACACCCAGGGCATCCAAAAAAGAAATTTTTGGCTGGGCCATGTTCGATTTTGCCAATCAGGCCTATACACTTCTCATCATCACCGTAATATTTCCTGTTTTATTCACAACGGTAGTTGTTGGTGATGCAGAACAAGACTATCGTCTTGGCAACCTTTTGTGGAGTGTAGCTCTGGCCATCAGCTACTTTTTAGTGGTACTTAGCGGGCCTGTTTTTGGCGCCATCATGGACTACTCCGCACTAAAAAAGAAATTTCTTTTCTATAGTTACATGCTCACGATTGTGAGTACCACAATGTTATACTTTGTTGAGCCCGGCCTTGTTGTGCTGGGTGTTACTTTAATTGTGATATCGAACTTTGCGTACGCTATAGGTGAAAATTTCATCGCATCCTTTCTGCCAAGCCTGGGCCCTCCTAAAGATTTGGGCAAAATCTCCGGCTTTGGCTGGGCTTTAGGATACGTGGGCGGTTTATTTGCTGCCGGTTTTGTAATTCTCTACCTCGGTGAACCCACCGCCGACAACTATTCCCGCATACGATGGGTCGGTCCATACGCTGCTCTATTCTTTATGCTTGCAGCCATTCCAACATTTGTATGGGTAAAAGAACCCGGTGCAAGAAAGGTGCTTCCTAAAGGTGAAACCTTCATGTCGATTGGATTTAAAAGACTCGGAGATACCATCAAAATGGTTGGGCAGTTCAGAGACCTTATGGTGTTTCTCATCTCCGTATTTTTTGCGATGGCAGGTATCTATATTATCATCTCATTTGCCTTCATCTATGGTGACCAGATTGTTCAATGGGATGAAACAGTACGTGTATTAATGTTTGTAGTAGTGCAGATTACGGCAGCCATTGGTGCTTTCTCATTTGGATTTATTCAGGATCGAATAGGTGCAAAAGTAACCTATAATATCACTCTGGGCCTTTGGTTTCTTGGTGTGATAGGCATTTGGGCAGTAACCGATATCACCAATTTCCTGAACAATACATTCCAGACAGATTTTGAAGTTCAATATGTATTTCTTTACATCGGAGTGATAGCAGGTCTCAGCCTTGGTTCCAGCCAATCTGCAAGCCGTGCACTTGTGGGGCTCTTTACACCTGAGCAAAAATCAGCAGAATTTTATGGATTTTGGGGACTCTCCAACAAAATTGCTGGTGTTTTTGGCATCATTGGCCTCGGCCTTCTTCAGGCAGAATTTGGGCTCCATCAATCTGTTCTTTTCTGTGCATTCCTCTTTATTATCGCCATTGTGATCTGTTTCTTTGTAAATGAAAAAAGAGGTGAGCTTGCCGCCGATGATTTTCAGGAACAAAATTGAGGCAGAAAAATCACTCAAATATGCATTTCAGACTAAAACTGAGCCATAAACAGTAAACTATCTCAGATTTTTTCGCATGATGCATTAATTTCAATATTACTAATAATGTATTGTTTTTACATAACTAATACGCATTCAAAGATAGCAATCCATCTGATAATGCAGACAATAATTAAGAAATATGAAGTTTCCGTTAAAAAAAGAGGGATTGATGGATGCTTTTTAATGGCAGAATGTTAACTTGTGGCATCTAAAAATGTATTAAGAATCCATATTGATTCACTGCATTCCTACTGATGATGGATTATATCATCAAGATAAATACTAACTAAATAATGGAGAATCTATGAGTAGAATTGACGAAATCAAAAACCTGATGGCAGAACTCGAAGAAGATCTTGTTAAGTTTTATGACAAGGGTAACAAAGCAGCCGGTACCCGTGCTCGTAAGCAACTACAAGACCTGAAGAAACTATCTCAGGATATTCGCCTGGAAATTCAGGACATTAAAAACAACGGATAATAATTTATCCCCAGTTTTTAAAAGAAAGCCACCATATGCGTGGCTTTTTTTGTTTCTGCACTATCCCCTGTTCCGCCATCTTTCATTTTTGTCTGTTTGATTGAACACGTACCTTTCAACCCATAAAACAGATAACTATGAGTGAACCTGCTTTTCATAAAATTACCCCCCGGGCCATCCGTGTATGGCAATTTGGAAATTTAGTTGGCAATCTATTTTTCTTTGCCATTCCTGCAGCTTATGCCGCCGTTTTTGGACTCAATGATTTCCATTTTTGGATTGTAACATCGGCAACGTCCATCATTTTCATTGCCTGGATGCTCTCCATTTTTCTGATGCCTTATCTCACCTGGAAAAACTGGCGATATGCCATCAATGAGAAAGAGATCGACCTGAAACGCGGTGTGCTTTTCAAAACACGTACGTTAATTCCCCTTAGCCGTGTGCAACACGTAGATACAAGGCAGGGGCCGCTGCTTCGATGGTACAATCTTTCTACCGTAACCATCTCCACTGCAGCAACTACTCACGAAATTCCCGGACTTGATACCCAGCTTGCTGACAGAGTTCGCCGGCAAATTTCAACCTACGCACGCCTCGCAGAAGACGATGTCTGAATTTGAACGACAACATCCCATAGCAGCAGTCAGCCGTGCATTCGGATTAATCCGCGGCAACTTTATTACTATTCTGATTTTTCTGTTTGTTGGCGCCCAAAGCGATAATTTTCCGTTTTTATGGTGGATTGGCGGCGGTTTTGGGTTGCTGCTGGTACTTGGTGTTGCCAACTGGTGGCGATTTCTCTATAAAATAGAAGATGGAACCCTTCACATAAAAAGCGGCATATTCGTAAGAAAAGATCTCTACCTCACGAAAGACCGTATTCAGGTAATCGATGTCACATCCGGCCTTCTTCAGAGAATGTTCGGTTTGGTTCGGCTTGATATTCAAACGGCAGGTTCAAGCTCTCGCCAGGCTGCCATTGATGCTATTACGAAAGTTAAAGCGGCTGAAGTAAACCGCATGCTCCGCCAGGCCGGAGCGGTAAATACTGAAGATTCGATCGAAAACCAGGAGTTTGAAGATACCCCACTCACTGAGCAAGAGCTGTTAAAGAGAATTAAGCTGCCGGCCAAAGAGCTGCTGATTGCAGCTTCAACTTCCGGCAGTTTTGGTATTGCACTCTCCATCATAGCTACTGTTTTTTCTCAGATAGAGCCACTCATCTCGGAATCGGAGTTGTTTGAATATCTGTTTGGCATGCTGCCTTCTCAAACCGATACCATAATGATTATTACGGTAATCGCCGTTTTTGTGGTTTTTGCCTGGCTGTTATCGTTTTTCAGCACACTTTTCACCTACGGTAATTTTCAGCTCGATGTGAAAGAGAAAGAGATTGTGGTATCTCGCGGTATTTTCGAAAAAAAACGAATTACCGTTCCATTTAATCGTATTCAAGCCATTCATATTACCGAAGGTATCATCCGGCAGCCATTGGGATATGCATCTGTTCACCTCGAAAGTGCCGGCTATGGGGATGACAAAGGCACGGGCTCCATTGTACTTTATCCGCTCATTCGGATCAACAATCTGAAGAAGCTGCTTAACGATGTACTGCCTGATTACCAGAAAGAGTTTGAAGGAACCCGACCGCCGGGCCGATCAGCACGTCGCTATATTTTCAGATCGTCATTTTTGGTGACCGCAATCACAGGGTTTGTCTATTGGCAGATGGCACTTAATGTGTGGATTTGGCTCATTCCGGTCATATCACTCATCTGGGGCTGGAAAAAATACAGCGATGCAGCACTCGGATGGAGTGATGATATGTTTCTGCTGAGAAACAGAAGATTATCCCGATCTACCGCTTTCATTAAAAAGAAACGTGTACAGGATGCAAGCATGATCCAGAGCCCTTTTCAAAAGCTACGTGATCTTGCATCTGTTCAGGTATTTGTGGCCTCCGGTGATCGCGGAAAATCGTTCCAGGTGCGAGATCTTGAAATAGAAGATGCAAAAAAACTTATCCATCAGCTTCGGAAAAATGGAGTCTCTACTACCGATTCAGCTGAGGATGAGTTAAAATCCAATCAACCAAAATTGCCCGGCTGGAACTAACCTTGTTTACGATTCCATATCAAACAGATAAACAACACAGTGATGAGACCATACATACTTGCGGAGAATAACTGGAAAAATATGAAAGAGCAGCAGATAGATCTTGCCGTGCTTCCATGGGGCGCAACTGAGGCTCACAACTATCATCTGCCGTATGCAACAGATAATTATCAAGTTGAAGCAATTGCAGCAGAAGCGGGTAAAATTGCGTGGGATAATGGCACAAAAGCCATCATATTACCTGTAATTCCTTTTGGTGTAAATACCGGCCAGGTGGATATCCGGCTTGATATGAATCTGAACCCAAGCACACAGCTCATCATACTCCGCGATCTGATTACCGTACTGAACAGACAAGGCATCAAAAAGCTGCTGGTTCTGAATGGACATGGCGGGAATAATTTCAAACCACTCCTGCGTGAACTGGGCCTTGAATTCCCAGAAATGTTCCTCTCTCTTTGCAACTGGTTCGGGGTTCCGGACAAACAAGAGATTTTTGAAGAGGACGGAGATCACGCCGATGAGATGGAAACAAGCCTTATGCTTTATCTGAAGCCCGAGCTGGTACAGCCATTGGATCAAGCCGGTGATGGACACGAAAAGAAATCAGTAGTTACCGGCATTCGGGAAGGATGGGCATGGGCCGAACGTCAGTGGTCTCAGGTAACAGATGATACCGGTATTGGTAATCCCGCGAAATCCACCAAAGAGAAAGGTGAACAGGTTTTTAAAGAGGTAACTCAAAAGATTGCCGGCCTGTTGACTGAAATTGCCGAATTGGATATGAATAATCAGTACGAGTAGCTTTGCATGCACCTTTTAACGTGAGTTCGATATAAAAATGAACAATATGACTGAACCCGTCATATTGAGCGCAATTCCGAGGGTGCTTTTTCCGAGGAATGAAGTCGCTCATCTGTTGCACGCGTAGCGATATATGAGTTTTCGACTTCGTCCCTCCTGAAATACGTCGGGACTGC
>JAFIES010000069.1 GCA_020832415.1 Balneolaceae bacterium
GCAGTAGTGTTCGCATCATCACTTTGTAGTACTGCAGAATTCTTGGAAGTGTTCTGTTGGTGAAAATTTCTGAAAGCGGCTTAATGATAAACTTATACGACAGATAGAAAAATGCAATGGAAAGTATGGTAACAAATAGAGTAGTGATATTAGCCATACCTATAGCCACAGCGAGAAATACCACTACAGCTATTATTAATGCTTTTACAAATGTAGATTTCTTCTCAGTTTTTTCATGATCAAGTTTTACAAGATAGGCTGTTAATACCGGATACAGCACAAGGGCAACAAACAGCGAACAGATGAGCACAATGATGAGCGTCATCGGCAGATAGCCCATAAACTGGCCAATTATACCGGGCCAGAAGGTCATCGGGATGAATGCCGCCAGGAGCGTAGATGTAGCTGCGATCAATGCATAGCCTACTTCATCGGTAGCAAGCTTGGCTGCTTCAAACCGTTCGTAACCCATCTCCCGATAGCGGTAGATATTTTCAACGACCACAATGGAGTTATCTACCAGCAGGCCCAGGGCAATAATCAAACTGAATAGTATAATAAAGTTTACCGTTTGCCCCATTGCCAGCAGCACAATAAAACCAACTAAAATCGAGAGTGGCACAGCCGTACCTACAAGAATGGCGTTTCTTACACCAAGAAAAAATACCAGTACAAGTACAACAAAGAGCATCCCGCTGATAATACTGTTTTCGAGGTCTGAGATCAGCTGAACGACATCTTCACTAACATCACCCGAAATAACCACATTGGTACCTGCCGGCAAAGCGAATTGATCCACAACCTCCATGATTTCTTTTGAGGTATCAAGAATGTTTACACCGGGCCGTTTTTTGATGTTCAGGCTGATTACCTGATTATCCTGTATTTGATCATCAGGGAGGTCAATCTTTTTGCCATTTTCATCAATTTTGTATGCTCTTAACCTCGCGTAACTTTCGCGATCTTTGAAACCAAACATCACCTCGGCTACATCGCGCATATACACCAAGCCGGGGCCATGGGGACCTTCGCCCATTGGGCGCGCTACCACAAGATTTTCGATTTCAGCGGGATCATCAAACTCACCGCTCACACGAATCAGGTAGCTCATCATGTCTACATCCACAGTACCACCGGGAATGGTGAGATTTTGTCCCTGAATTGCATTAACAAGCTGGCCGAATGAAAGCCCATAGCCATTTAATGCGGCCAGATCTACATTTACCTGTACTTCACGTTCAGTACTGCCGATCACTTCAACTTCACGAATACCTGAAATGCCCTCTATAGCATCCTCCATGCGTTCGGCAACTTCTGTAAGTCTGGAGAGCGGATAATCAGCCGATAAGTTTATCGTCATAATCGGAAAATCATCCAGATCAATCTCTATTATGAACGGCTCTTCTGCATCCGGTGGCAAATCGGTTCTGGCCAAATCCACACGTTCACGAACACGCTGGCTCGCCTCATTGATGGGTACATCCAGATCAAATTCTACAATAACACTGCTAAAGCTTTCGGTGGTGGTGGAACGGATATCCTTCACCCCGTTAATACCCTGCAGCTCCCTCTCGATGGGCTGGGTTATCAGGGATTCCATATCTGAAGGTGAGATACCCGGATAGATCGTGTTGACAATAAAAATGGGAATCTCGATAGCGGGATTCGATTCTTTGGGAATCGTACTGTAACTGTATGCCCCCGCAATTACCAAAATTGCCGTCAAAACAATGACGGCGGTTCTGTTCTTCAGTGTGATTTCAGTTAGTTTCATAGCTTGTTTTACTCAAAAAATTTTAAGGGCTTTGGCCGGAATTATTAGAATGATGCAGTGGGTCGGTTTGCTTCTCGCAACCTCTCTGCCCTTTCAAGATTGCTTTCGTTTGTGATGACATTCAGCTCATCACCGGAACTCAGAGTTCTCATACCGGAAACCACAACTTCATCCCCTTCCTCAAGCCCGTCTAACACCTGTATCAGTGCCCCGGAAGCAAGTCCGGTGCGGATATTTACAAGCTCGGCGACTTTCCTGCCGTTACTATCAGCTGAGCGAAACACGGTAACTCCCTCTTCATCCCGTAAAACTGCAGTTCGGGGAATAATAATTACATTGGTCAGTGTAGATCGTTTAACCCGCAGATCAACCACCATATCCGGCTTGATGCGCTCTCCGGGATTTTCAAGCTCGATTTCTACAGTAAATGTACGGGTATCGGGATCAATTACATTTCCGGCATAGCTGATTGTGCTGTTAAAAATATCACCGCCAAGTGATCGGATTGACACCTGTGCTTCTGATCCTTCTCCAATCTCGCCGGCATATCGCTCAGGTATTCCGGCCAGAATGCGCACTCTGTCGGTGTTTACCAGCCGAACAACGGGCTGTCCGGGATTGATTAGCTCGCCGGTTCGCACCATACGCTCTTCCACTCTTCCGCTGAATGGCGCTTCAATATTTGAGTCCTGCAGCATTTTCTCGGCCTGATTTAATTGTGCTTTAGCCTGATCGCGCTGTGCCCGTGAACTTCTGAAATCCTGCGTGCTGATTATCGAATCTGCATAGAGAGCCTCAAGCCTGTTGAATGTATCTTCAGCCAGTTCAAAACCTGTTTTTGCAGCATCAAACTGTGCCTGGATTACTCTGTCATCAAGCCGTGCAATAACCCCGCCACGCTGAACTCTGTCTCCGCGATCACTGATGGATAGAATTCTTCCGGATGCCTCAGCTGAGATAGTTGCATCTTCAAGAGCTTCTACTGTTCCTGTAAGCCTGATGAAATCCTCGAAATCACCCTCAACAATAGTCACTGTCTCAACCGGCATAAGCCTTGCGCCGTTGTTGTTATTCTCAACGGTTTCTTCTTCTCCATTGCACGATATCATTGAGGCCGATATCAATAAAGCAATTCCTAATTTAATCCCTGTTTTCAGCATTTCTGTGGTTCTTTATGGTTTAAAAAATGTTAGTCGTTAAGTATCGGTTTGCCAATGGCTTTTTCGTAATTACTGAGGGCAACCAAATAATCGTACACTGCCGAAAGGTAGTTTACCCGGCTCTGATCAAGCAGTGATGAAGCCTGACGCTCCTGCAGCGGTGTGCCAACACCCTCCTGAAGCCTGGAGAGTGCAAACTCGTAGTTTAATTTTGCCTGCTCAATGTTGCGCTCCTGGCTTTGGATTCTTCTCAGTGAATTTTCAAGATTTTTTACGGCCTGATCAATTTCCAGATAGATGGCATTTTTTTGAAATTCTTTGTCGATCTCTGCCTGCCGAATTGAAATTTTATTCTGCTCAACACGCATTCTTGTTTGAAAACCATTGAAAATAGTCCAGTTGAATTGGATCCCCACGGCAACAGCCGGGTTCCAGTAGGAGTTGTCAAAAAATCGGCGGGACTCGGATGTAAATGTAAAATCCTGGCCTTCAACAGGACGAACAGTAGTTCTGTTTGATGGTACCTGCCCAATATAGGCTGCATTTGCAAAAGCACTTACCGTTGGCAGATATCCGGATCGGGTAATATCCTGCTCAACATTCAGCAGCTCAATAAGCCCATCTGTTTGGCGAACATCGGGGCGTTGCTGAAGTGCAATTTCATAGGCCATTTGAGAGTCGAGTGTTTCAGGCAACATACTGTCATTATACTCAAGTGAGCCACGCAAGTTAACTTTGGTTTTGGTGGGTATACCCAACTGAAGTGCAAGATTCTTTACTGCCAGCTCTGATTGATTTTCAACTTCGATAAGACTGGTTTCTAAGTTCACCAGCTCCACTTCTGCACTTATCCTGTCATATTTGGACAGTATTCCTGCTTGAACAGCTTTGGCTGTCTCTTCAACCGTTTCCCGCAGGCGCTCAACACTCGATCGCAGCACATTAACCTGCTCTTTTGCAAGAAGTGCTGTATAGAATGAGGTCCGTATTTGATCGGCAACGTTTTGCTGATCTAGTTTAATCTGCTCTTCATTCAGCTCACGAACCTGGCGTGCACCGCGAATAGCCGCAAAAGCTGCACCATTGTAGATGGTTTGATTCACGGAAATACCAAACTGAAACTGATTTTCAACAGCAAATGGGTTACCACCATCGAGCCCCGGAGGTGTAACCCCGGCCTCTTCAAAACCGGCTCGCTGCCTGTCAAAAAATTCATCGATGGGAATTGGCTCTGTATTTGGGTCGCCATCGGTTCGGGCCGCTTCATTAAATGCGAGCCACTCGAGTGCGCCCAGTGTTTCAAACAGGCCACCCGCATCCGACCCGGCAAAAGGGTTGGGTGTTTGCAGATTCCGTGTATAGTTACCGGATGCAGCTACCTGCGGATAAACTGAACCCCATGCTTCCCGTATTTGAGCCTCTGCAGTTTCAATATCAAGCAAACCTTTCCTGAGCATATAGTTGTTTATCAATGCAATCTGGAGAGCTTCATCAATAGTGATGGTAATCTCTTCGGGTATTTCACCACTTTGAACATTTACAGCTTGTGCTATTACTAGCGGAATACCGGTCACTAAGATCATCAGCCCTGAAAGCAGAAGTTTTGGTATTACTTTTTTCATAAATAAATCGTGACTCTGAATTTTATTTTTTTGAATCAATCGAGTATTACGATGATACAAATTGATAGTTTCAACTAATTTTTTGACTGTTGGTCAGTCTTCATTCCTGTTCCCAGCAAGTTGATCAAACCGTGAACCAGTGTATTTAGGCTAAAGTCCACGTCATCAAGTATTTTTAAGTGATTTCCTTTCTGCTTCATAAATGAAATATTAACCACACCTTTTGATGCTCCCCAAATAATCAGTGCAAGTTCTCGCGGTTCAAACGTGTTTTTTATCGATCCGTCCTGCATTCCAATCTGCAATGCCCGCACAATATAGGTCATGGCCTCTTTGGCACTTTGTTCACATCGATCCACAAGGTTACTCTTTGCAGTAACTTCATCATTCAACATATTTTCATAGTAATTGAATGCATGGAAGTAGACCGGATTCTTTTGAACAAACCTTAAATACGTTTCACCAATTTTCTCAACAAGTTTCATTCCGGGCACTTCTTCCAGAAGCACCTTGCCCATCTCATAGTTCAGCAATCTTGACCCTCTTTCACATATAGCAAGGTAGATTGCAGCTTTACTTTTAAAATGAAGATAGAGTGTACCCTTTCCTACTCCGGCTTTCTCTGCAATTTCATCCATCGTTGAGCTTTCAAAGCCTCTTTCTAAAATGATCTTTTCCGCAATATCTATGATATGTTCTTTGCGAGCTATTTTTTCGCGCTCTTTTCTAGTTAATTTTTGCATTTTTGTGACTGATGGTCAAATGTTGAATTCCAGTCACAAAATTAAGTAATTACAATTTTCGTTCCTATTATTTAAAAACTTTTTCAGATGCTCATCAACTGCGCATTGAAAAGGAAGAGATCCCTAAATAGTAACCATCTGTTTACATATATTTTAAACCTGCGCGCAGATGGCTGATCTGATTGCTCATAAGTGCAAATAAGCATTTCGCCACATTCTTTGAGAAGAACTCTCGTGATTTCTGGCTATTTTCTGCCGTCTCAAAATTGTGTGAATGGATCAAACAAAAAAAAATCTAATTGCTGACCTCTCCCTTCTTGGCATTGCTGTTGTATGGGCGCTTAATTTCACAGTAATTAAGGCGAGCCTCTCAGAAATTGATCCCTATTCGTTTAATGCACTTCGCTTTATTCTTGCGGCAGTTTTTATGTGGATTGTAATAGCGCGAAAAAATGCGTGGTTTAAAATTCAGCGGAGCGATTGGAAACCCCTGATCACCATTGGCTTGCTTGGCAACTTACTCTATCAGTGGCTCTTTATTATTGGGATTGATTTTACCCTTGCTGCAAATGCTGCTGTACTGCTTGGCACCATACCCATTTGGGTAGCCCTTCTATCGCATATTTTGTCCATTGAATTTTTAAACCGGCTCAAAGGATTGGGAGTGGTCTTTGCCTTTATGGGTGTTGCCGGTATCATGGTTTTCGGAAAAAACCCGATCTCTTTCGGATCAGATACATTTTTGGGTGATTTGCTTATTCTTATTGCGGCCGTTGTATGGGCGCTTACCACAATTTACTCCAAAAACTTTTTAACCCGATATACACCTCTTCAGTTTTCGGCAATTATGACCTCCATTGGGGCCATTTCACTCATTTTGATCGCCATCCCATTTGCCGGCGAGACTGAGTGGCAAGAGGTATCCATTGCAGCGTGGGGTGGTGTTTTTTACAGCGGGCTTTTAGCGATCGGTGTTGCATACATTATCTGGAACAATGGCATCAAGAATGTTGGTGCTGTGAGAACCGCAACCTACCAAAATCTTGTGCCGGTTTTGGGATTGGTTTTCGGTATCGTTTTGCTGGGAGAAAGCCTGCAGCCGCTCCAGTATATTGGTTCAGCTATCGTAATTTTCGGAATTATCTTAACCCGATACGGCAAGTTTTAAGAACCGGGTTTAGATTCTGGTACCACCGCTCAGCAGATAGAGAATTGCCATCCTCACAGCCAGTCCATTTGTAACCTGATTCAGTATGTGTGCACGACCGCTATCGGCCACATCGCTCTCCATCTCTACGCCACGGTTGATCGGGCCGGGATGCATAATCATAAAATCGGGATACTTTTCAAGGTGAGACATCTTAATCCCAAACATCTCATGATACTCCCGAAGGCTTGGAAACAGATCGGTTGCCCCTCCGATTCTCTCCATTTGAATGCGCAATGCCATGGCAACATCGCACCAGGCAAGGGTTTCATCGAGATTGTATGATACGTTAGCCCCGAGTGTCTCAACAAAAACCGGCATTAGAGATTTTGGCCCGCAAATGGTCACCTCAGCGCCAAGCTTAAGCAGCCCGGTTATATTGGACCGAACCACACGGCTGTGACTGATATCGCCGATTATGGCAACCCTTTTGCCCCTGAGATCAGGATGAATTTGCCGGATTGTAAACATATCGAGCAGTGCCTGTGTTGGGTGCTCATGTGCACCATCACCGGCATTGATGATAGATGCATCCACACATCGGGTTAAGAAGTGCGGTACTCCAGGACTTTCATGCCTCACAACAACCATATCAATTTTCATTGAACTGATATTGCGAATGGTATCTTTCAGTGATTCTCCTTTTCGCGTACTTGATGTACTGGCTGAAAAGTTTACCACATCGGCGCCCATCCGTTTCTGGGCAAGCTCAAACGAGAGCCGCGTTCGCGTGCTGTTTTCGTAAAAAAGATTTACTATGGTTTTATCCCGAAGTGTAGGCACTTTTGGAACCGGCCTGTCAAGAACTTCACGGAACGTTTTTGCCTGTTCAAGTACATAAAGAATATCTTCAGCGGAATAATTGTAGAGGCCAAGCAGGTGTTTTTGCTTAAACTCGAACTTATCTGCCGGACTGGAATCCTCCATTATTCACCCCTCCCTTTTATCACATACACTGCATCTTCACCGTCAAGCTCTTTTACTTTTACCAGCACCTCTTCGTTGGCGTGTGTGGGTATAAATTGCCCCACATAATCGGCGTTGATAGGCAACTCCCTGTGTCCGCGGTCTATCATGCAACAAAACCGGATATTTCGGGGTCTTCCGTAAGCCATGAGAGCGTCCATTGCAGATCGAACCGTACGTCCTGTATAGAGAACATCATCAACCAAAATTACATCCCGGTTGAAAAGGTCGAAGGGGATTTCAGTGACTTTAACTTCCGGCATTTTTAGTTTTGTGCGAAAATCATCCCGGTAAAACGTCACATCAAGCACACCAAAATCGGGGCGAATCTGCAATTTATCTTCAATAATACTCACAATTCGGCGACCCATATAGACACCGCGCGTCTGCATTCCGATGATTACCGGTTCTGCCGGATCTTCATACGGCTCGAGGAACTGATGGGCAAATCGCAGATAGGTGCGATTCAGATCCTCTTCCGTCATGATTTTGGCTTGTTCCAAAAAGTACCTCTGGGTGATTTTATCTCTAAAATTAGGGATTGACGTGGTGTAAAACAATTGAAAGAAAGTGATAATCAAACCGAATAGAAAATGAACAACTCATTGATTAGGTGATTTCTTCTTACTTTCTGATCGAACAAAATATACACTGATGCCCGACGAGCAGCGCCGAAAACTTTTTCTCTTACTGGCAATTATCCTCATTTCACTTAATCTGCGCCCGGCAATTACCGGAGTTGGCCCGCTGATTGGTGAGATTCGTCTGGATACAGGCCTCTCAAGTTCCGCTTTAGGGCTTTTGACAACCCTGCCGGTTCTTGCTTTTGGAATTTTTTCGGTGTTAACCTCTCTTTTTACACGCAAACTGGGCACCGAAGGCACCATGACTTTCGCCCTGCTGCTTTTGACTGCAGGTATTTTATTTAGGATAGTGCCATCGCATTGGGTACTTTTTTTGGGAACCGGCTTGCTGGGAATTGGTATTGCACTGGGCAATGTTTTGATGCCCGGCATAGTAAAACGTGAATTCCCCGCGAGAGTAGGGGTGATTACGGGAGTTTACTCCGCCACGTTTGGTGTGGGTGCCGCAATTGCTTCCGGCATTAGTGTGCCGCTTTCCGAAGGTGCCGGATTTGGCTGGCGATGGGCTCTCGGAATTTGGGCAATACTGAGCTTCATGGCATTGATAGCCTGGCTCCCACAATTGCGCTCAAATCTTCCAGTAATCAGCAGAAAAGGGTTTCGCGAATCACTACAGCAGCTTGGCAGGTCCAAACTGGCATGGATGGTATCGCTGTTTATGGGGGTGCAGTCTTTCACGTTTTATACGCTCATCACCTGGCTTCCGGAGTTGCTTATAGACAGGGGAATGTCTGCATCAGAAGCCGGCTGGATGCTGGCATTGATGCAGGGAGTTGGGGTTATTGGGACATTTCTGATTCCTGCCTGGTGTTCGACAAGAGATAGCCAGAGGGTGCCGGTTTTGATTCTTGTTCTTTTAGAGCTTGTCAGTCTGGGCGGCTTAATGATTCCATCGGCATCATTTGTGGGATTATGGGTGTCCATCATGGGTTTTTGCCTGGGCGGAAGCTTCGGCCTTGCGCTGCTTTTTATCATCCTTCGCACCCGCGATACAGGCACTGCCAATGAGCTCTCAGGCATGTCGCAATCTGTAGGTTACACATTTGCCGCCACAGGACCTGTTCTGTTTGGTGCTCTATTTGACTGGACTGGTGCCTGGTTACTTCCAATCATACTCCTTGTAGTTATAGCCATTCTAAAACTAATCTCGGGCTGGTATGCCGGTGATCAGGTTTATGTGGAAACGTAATCCAATCTCAGCTCCATGGATCTGTCGCCTCAACAATCCAGCCCTGAAGCGGATTGGCAGGGTGAGCACTGCTGTTCAGATAATGTTCCGGTTTTTGAACCAAACCAAGGACAACCGGCTTTTTATGAATTGTTACTGAAAGCTCATCAATTTCATTCTGCTTGAAAACAGGTTGTGTAAACATTTCATCCTCCCAAATATGAATGCCTTCAGGCCGGCCGGCTGGTCCATGCTCCTGAAAGACTGTTAGCATCCATGAACGTTTTAAATCAGATCGGCCACGGCGTAATATCAGCATAACGGCCTTTGAGCTAAAAGCTTTGTAGGATTCCAAAACTTCATTCAGGTTCCCCCATGCAGTGTTAGCAAGGAGCAGAATCTTATCGGGTAGTATACAATAATCATAAATCCTGAGCCCCCTTTTATCACAACACCACTGCAGGCCGTTGATAATTTTCGTTACGATTTGAGGCTGTACAAAAAGGTTCACACCTCCGGCTACCCTCAATTCCGAATAAATAAGCTCTTTCTGTTTGCGTGTTTTTCGAATACTCATCGCTACATTTGGTTTGTTAATTTTCCCGGCTATATAGATAAGAGCAGAAAAAGCTCAATTCCTTACATTAGAAATTCACTCTGCTTTTATTTGCCCACCGATTTGGGTATTATTAACCGGAATAAAAAAACAGAAAAACTGACTGATTAAACTGATTTAAACATGAAAATACACGAGTATCAAGCGAAAGAGCTATTCAAAAATTATGGCATTGCCGTACCTGATGGCGTGGCCACAACGTCTGTTGATGAAGCAGTAAAAGCAGCTGAAGAGATGAAGGCAAACGGAACCTCACTGTTTGTTGTAAAGGCACAGATTCATGCCGGCGGGCGCGGAAAAGGCCGTACCAAAAAGAACAATGCCAAAGGTGTAATTCTCTGCAAATCTATCGATGAAGTGCGCGAAGCTGCCGAATCACTGCTTGGTGACACCCTGGTAACCATTCAGACCGGTGATGAAGGACAGGAAGTAAAAACCATCTACGTAACCGATGGCGTTGATATTGAGAAAGAGTTTTACCTGGGTATTTTGCTCGATCGTGCAGTTAGCAAAAATGTGATTATGGTTTCTACCGAAGGCGGTGTTGAAATTGAGAAAGTGGCCGAAGAAACCCCTGAAAAAATTGTGAAAGAGTGGGTGGAGCCGGGAATGGATCTTCAACCGAACCAGGCACGCCGCCTCGCTTTTGCACTTGGGTTCGAAGGAGATGCTTTCAAAAAAGCCGTGAAATTTATCATGTCGCTCTACAACTTCTACGTAGAAAAAGATGCAGATATGGTTGAGATCAACCCGCTTGTTCTTACACCCACCGGTGATGTACTTGCCCTTGATGCAAAGGTAACTTTTGATGGCAATGCTATGTATCGCCATAAAGAAATTGCCGAATTAAGAGATACAGCCGAAGAGAATCCGATGGAACTCGAAGCTTCTAAATTCGACCTCAACTACATTAAGCTTGACGGAAATGTTGGCTGTATGGTAAATGGCGCCGGACTGGCCATGGCCACTATGGATATCATTAAACTCTCAGGCGGTGAGCCTGCCAACTTCCTCGATGTGGGTGGTGGTGCTAATGTAGAAACTGTGAAAAACGGTTTCCGGATCATTCTTGGTGATGAAAATGTAAAGGCAATTCTCATCAATATTTTTGGCGGAATTGTTCGCTGCGATCGTGTTGCCAATGGTGTGATTGAAGCGATTAAAGATCCTGAAATTGCCAAAAAAGTAGAAGGCGTTCCAATTATTGTACGCCTGCAGGGAACCAACGCAGAAGAAGCCAAAGTGATTATTGATAACAGTGATCTGAATGTAATCTCAGCTGTTCTCCTGAAAGAAGCTGCAGAAGAAGTTTCCAAGGTATTGGCAGCGTAATTTTTTCCTTTTCACAGGATAATTATCTTAACAGGGCACTCCCACAGGGTGCCCTTTTTTTTGTGAATTCCGTCCAAAAAACCAATAAATCATACTCACGATCTGCATCAAACTTTATTGACCCTCGTATAAATAATGGTAATCCATATCCACTGAAACGAGAGGTTTTATGCTCATCCCCGCCATCTTATTCTTTTCTCTGATAGCAATATCTCCGGTTGAATCATCCGGGGAAACCAAAATAGTTACTTCTGATGGAGTTGAGCTCCATGTTTCCATTCGTGGAAGCGGAATCCCGGTGCTCTATCTGCACGGCGGACCCGGCAGCGGCAGTTACTGGATGGAAGTATTCATGGGCGATCTTCTGGAAGAACATTTTCGAATGATATACCTCGATCAGCGCGGTGTTGGCAGATCAGGCAGCCCGGCCGGCGGCGACTTTTCACTGGATCGGTTTATCAAGGATTTTGAGGAGGTAAGGTTGGCACTTGAAATCGACGCATGGCTCACAATGGGACACTCATTTGGCGGCATTCTCCAAACAGCGTATGCAAGCCATCATGCTGATGCAATTCTCGGTATGATGATCATTAACGGTTCACTCGACATGGCATACTCTTTTCACTCAAGCTGGTGCCCAAAAGCATCAGAACTTTTGGAGATTCCTGAACCATTGCCATGCCTTGATGAATCAGAACCACTATTCGACCGCTGGGGAGCGCTCATCAGTGATCTGAATGAACGTGATCTGATGTGGAAAATGGGTTACACCCATCGCGAAAGTCTTGACACTATGAACCTCACATACCGTGACATTGAAAACTGGAACCCCGATTTCGGCAATCTGTTTGATCAATACGATGAGTATATCAATGATTTCAGGCCAGTTTCTGCAATCCTCAGCATGCCGGTGCTTTTCTATTATGGCACCCGCGACTGGATGATCGGTCCGGAACACTACCAAAACGTGCATTTTCCAAATATGATGCTTTGGCCTGCCGATACTGCGCATATGCCATTTCTCGAAAACAGAAGTGATTTAATGGATGCTATTGGCTCCTATTTAAATACATTCGGATTTGATTGACTTTCATTTATGCCGGAGCCATTTCACAACTAAAATTACCCCTTCTCAAAGAAATGATTCCCATCAGTTATTGTTATATCTTTGATGGTTCTGATTTTTAAAGAGAAGTTTTAGTACTGCGCATGTCACAATTTAAACTGCATTCCCCTTGGGAGCCCGCCGGCGATCAGCCAAATGCCATCCGCGAATTAACGGAGGGAATTGAGCAGAATGATAAATTTCAAACACTTCTCGGCATAACAGGATCGGGTAAAACCCGCACCATCGCCGGTGTGATCGAAAATGTGCAGAAGCCAACGCTCGTAATGAGCCACAACAAAACCCTCGCCGCGCAGCTCTACAGGGAGTTGAGTGATTTTTTCCCCGAAAACCGGGTTGAGTTTTTCATCTCCTACTACGATTACTATCAGCCCGAAGCGTATATCTCTGCGCAGGATAAATACATCGAAAAAGATCTCTCCATCAACGAGGAGATCCAGAGGCTGCGGCTGCGCGCGACAAGTTCACTGCTGTCCGGCCGGCGTGATGTCATTATTGTCTCATCTGTAAGCTGCATCTATGGTATCGGCTCTCCATCAGAGTATGAGCAGTTAATCATCCAGCTCAAAGTTGAGCAGGAAATTCCCCGAAATACCCTTTTGTATGATCTGGTTGATCTTCACTACAACCGGAATGACCTGGACTTTAAACGCGGCACATTCCGAGTACGGGGCGATGTTGTGGATGTCTATCCTGCCTATTCCGAAGAGGGCCTGCGTATTTCGTTCTGGGGTGATGAGATCGAGAAGCTTGAAATTTTTGATGTGGACTCCGGGAATATCATTGATGAGGTTGATGAGTTCCGGATCTATCCGGCATCGCATTACGTAACCACAAAAGGCAGGCTGGATGAGTCGATCCAGCAGATACGCGATGAGATGTACTGGCGTGTGGAAATTCTCAAAAACGAAGAGAAATTTCTGGAAGCCAAGCGAATTGAGCAGCGTACTCTTTTTGATATCGAAATGATGCAGGAGATCGGGTACTGCTCCGGTATTGAAAACTACTCCCGATATCTGAGTGCGCGTAAGCCTGGTGAACGCCCCTACTGCCTGATGGATTACTTCCCAAAAGATTATATGCTCGTTGTGGATGAGAGCCATCAAACTGTGCCCCAGATAGGTGCCATGTATGGCGGCGACCGTTCCCGAAAAATTGAGCTTGTTGAGCACGGCTTCAGGCTGCCATCCGCGCTCGACAACCGTCCGCTTACGTTTGAAGAGTGGGAAACCATGTTTAATCAGGTGATTTTTGTAAGTGCAACGCCAAGCGACTACGAGCTTGAAAAATCAGGTGGTATTTATGTGGAACAGATCATACGGCCAACCGGCCTGATGGAGCCCGAAATTGAAGTTCGTCCGCTCGATACCCAGGTGGATGATCTGCTGGAAGAGATACGGGTACGGGCCGCAAAAAATGAGCGGGTTCTCTGTATCACACTTACAAAACGGCTGAGTGAGGAGCTGAGCGAATACCTGAAAAACCTTGGAATCAGTGCGGCATACATGCACAGTGAGCTCGATGCCATGCAGCGGGTTGAAGTGCTTTACAAGTTCAGACGTGGCGATTTCAATGTGCTGGTGGGTATCAACCTGCTGCGCGAGGGTATTGATATTCCCGAACTGAGCCTCGTTGCCATTCTTGATGCGGATAAAGAGGGCTTTTTGCGATCAGAAACATCACTTTTCCAGATTGTTGGACGTGCTGCCCGAAATGTTGACGGACGCGCAATTCTCTATGCTGATAAAATTACAAACAGCATGAAAAAAGTACTTGATGAGACGGACAGACGCCGTAAATTACAGAAAGAGTACAATGAGAAACACGGTATTACTCCGAAAACAATTGTAAAAGAGCTAAAGCCGCTGGTTGATCCATCTCTGATCTCCACACAGGATTTTACGCTCGATACCGGCAAAAAAGATGAACGTGATTATCTGGAAGTGGTGAAAGTTGCTGATGAAGGAATTCAGTATAAAGCCAGCCCTGCAATGAAAGAAGTTACATTCGAAAGCAAAGATAAATTTCTTAATTATCTGCGCGACTCGATGGTGCACGCTGCAAAAAATATGGAATTCGAAGAAGCTGCAAGAATTAGAGATCAAATTGCTAAATTAGAGAAAGAACTTTGAACAAGAATTACCGATGAGTAAGATTGATTTTTTAAAAACATTTATAAAAGACAAAGATGTTGCTTCTGTAACTCCCACATCCCAGCACTGTGTTAAAAAAGTGTGCACAAATATCGATTTTAGCAGAGATATCACTCTGGTGGAATATGGGCCGGGCGATGGTGTTTTTTCCCGTTATCTGCTCGAAAAAATGACACCCGGATCTAAACTGATTCTCATTGAGTTGAACGAAGATTTTTATACCCACCTCAACGAAACCATACTTGATCCTCGGGTTGAAATTCACAATATCCGCGCCGGTGATGTAGAGACAGTGCTTAGCCCTCAATTAATCGGAAATGTGGATTACGTTTTATCAGGTATTCCGTTTTCATTTTTGGATAAAGCAAGAAAGAGAGTGGTTTTGGAAGCGACCAAATCAATCCTGAAGGAGGGTGGATTGTTTCTTGCCTACCAAACCAGTGGTCACCTGAAAAAGCCGGTTATGGAAGTTTTCGGTAATTTTGAGACCGATTTTGTCCCTCTTAACCTGCCGCCATATTTTGTCTACAAAGTGTATAAGAACGCTGTTTAAAATTAGCTGCACTCTATCCCATAAATTTCACTGATTCCATGACCCCGGATTCACCTCAAAAAATGATCCCTCCGGATATACTGCTTGATGGGTACCGGCGTGGGTTGTTCCCGATGAGTGAATCCCGCGATGATGACTCCGTAAGCTGGTTCACAGCACGAAAAAGAGGAATCATCCCGATTCATTCCTTCAAAGTTTCATCGAATGTAAAGCGAATCATCCGCCAAAAAAGGTATCACTGCAGGGTAAACAGCTCGTTCCGGTCAGTAGTTGAAGAGTGTGCAAACCGCGATACAACCTGGATTTCTGATGTAATCATTAACTCTTATGAAATGCTGCATCTTGCCGGGCATGCCCATTCTGTTGAAATTTTTGACCGCGACAACAACCTTGCCGGCGGATTGTATGGAGTAACACTCGGCGCGGCATTTTTTGGGGAGTCGATGTTTAAAATTTCACCCGAGGCCGATAAAGTTGCACTCTGGCATTGCCACCAAATCCTAAAGAAAAACGGGTTTGCACTGTGGGATACGCAGTTCTATACAGAGCATCTGGGGCGTTTTGGGTGCATTGAAATAAGCAGTGAGGAGTATGCAAAACGTCTAACCGACGCACTCAGTAAAGATGCTGCATTCCTTTCTTTCTGAACCAACTTATGCCTTAACTGGCGCGAGCGTCTCGCTCGTGACAACCCTGAACTCATCCCGCCACGATTGAAGGACCTTCGGACGCTTCAATGAGGCTATTACCTTAAACTCCTAATCAAGTCTCAGGCTAACCTGACTTCCCTGTAAATTGTAATCAATGGTAATATCTTCATAGGAGTATTGCCCCTGAAGTTGTATTGCATAAAGCCCGGCCGGATTGTTATCGATTCTTGCAATGGTACCTGTTGCAGCATAGCGATGGCCATTATTTTCAATGTCTATTTCGAAGTCGCCCCCGGCTTGAATTGTACCAAAAACTTCACAATCCTGCGAACGGGTACACTTGGGAAAAATACGCCTGTCCATATCACCGGTATCGGCGCCTTGCAATCCGTAAAATTGTATACGCTGTGAGTTATTTGGATCAACCTGAACAAACAGGGAAAAGATAACCGATTCATTCAGGGTATTTTCACCAACCGGGCAGTGAAAACAGGAATCTTCAACCGTTATTCTTGGGCCGGATATAGCATAAAAACCCGATGTTCGATCGATAACTTGAGTAGGTTCAGAATCTACACATCCGGCCAAGATTACAGAAAGAAGAAATAGAGGAAGGAGTTTATTCATGGATTTGCCTCACTTAAAAACAGTGTAAATTTTTTCTCCCATTAGATCAAATTCTACCGAAATTGCTCGATCTGTATATAGACCTTGTATTTCGATTATCCCATTATTAATAGTGCCTGTCGCCTTATAAAAATTAGAAATCAGGTTGTAATCAATCTTAAATGCAGTCCCGGAATAGGACCCATAAACCCTGTCTCGTACAGATGTGTCATAGGCTGGCAAAAAGGGCGCACCATCACTACGTAGATAGTTGCCAAAGTAGAATTTATTCTCACTTTCATCCGCGCCCGGCAAACCAAAAAAGTGCAGAGTATCAGCCTTCTCCTGCATCATCTTGACCGCCACAACTGAGGAAAAATAGGTTGTATCGACAAACGGTCCTTCATCCGGACCACAAATTTCTATAAAAGGGCAGTCAGAAAACTCAATCATTTTAGACCCATGCACATAGTACAATCCTGTGTAAGGATCTTTCTGTACCGGCGGAGAAGTGGCAGTAATAAATAGGCCTGCTATAAGAACTATAAGTAGTATAAATAGAATATAAATTTTTGGCATGATGGGGTTCTTTGATGATGTTTATCTACAAGTAAGATGAATAAAATCAACCAAAAAAAAAAAAAATCGAACTACATCGAGTGAGCCAATTTAAACAATTTGCCATTTTAGTTGCCGGGGAAGCGATTGTCCACACGGACATTAACCCACGATAGAATAATCATCTAAAGTTTCATTGAAACCGGAAGCATTGAATAACCTTCGAGCGTGCCTGCTCATCGAAGCGTTATGGACTAAAGGATCTCTCCATTTATCATGAACACAACTGGCGCGAGCGTCTCGCTCGTGACAACCCTGAACTCATCCTGCCACGATTGAAGGACCCTCGGACGCTTCAATGTGGCTGGAAATTTTTCTAGGCAAATCAGGCAGGGTCGAGTATTCGGTCTATTCTTGATTGTACATCGCGCAGGTGAACCTGATTGATACGGTCGCCGGTGCGGTTTAGTGAACGTTCTACCTGCTGCTTCAATGTAAGGAGCTCATCCCGAAGCAGAGCCTTAATATCACTTCCATGTACACCGTCTGTCTGGTTTTCCATCAGGCTGTGAACATGGTTTATATATGCCCGTTGCAGGTTTCTTCGGTACACATCAATCGTTTCGTTTGATGAAAGCTCACTCCAAACACCTTGCCTCACATCTTCAAGCATTTCGGAAATGGTGTATGCTTCACCCCCTCTGAATGCTTCATCCTCGATCAGGCGGAGCATTCGTGCCTGGTTCATTACGGTTGCCAATTGGCGGCCTTGCAGCGTTTGTATCCGCCCGATGGCACCTGCATGCTCAATATTCCTGAGAACTTCTTCTTCAAGAAGCCAATCGGGTGTGGTAAATGCATAACTGTTTAAAAATTCCATCGCTTTTTGCTGATACTCCCTTTCCACCGGCTGGTAAATATTTCCCTCCTGATCTGATGCCATTCGGAAATAGTACACACCACCAATATTGGTGATCACATGGTTCACATACCGGTTCCATTGTGTAATCAGCTCACCATAAATTTCTTGCAGGTCATCATATCCACGGCCGGGTGTGGATGTCCACTCCAGAAGGTTGGGTACCACGCGCTGCAGGTTCATCATGCCGTAGGTGGAAGCCTGAACCGGATCATTCGAAAGGGTTTCTGTTTGAGCCGAGGGATCGTACCCGGTTGACTGACCAAAACGGTACATCGGATCTCCTGCTTTTTCAAGTATCCACTCATTCAGGGTAGCAATTTCATCTTCCGGGGTTACTGCATCGGGAATTACCCGATAGCCCCAGTTGATCGAGTAGAGATCATAAGGGCCGATTTTTCGGATAAATCGCTCCACACCATCACCCGGCTGGGCAATGTAGTTTTGGCGCGCATAATCCATCACAGAAGCCGATACACCATACTGCTCGGTAAATGTAGGCGATCGCAGCGAATCAACCGGATAGGCGTAATTGGCAGCCATGTTGTGTGGCAGGCCGAGAGCATGGCCAATTTCGTGAGCAATCACCTGGCGGATCGACTCCTTCAGGTAATCATCATCCACGCGCATCGATCTTGCTTTGGGATTTACAGCACCGGTTTCGATCATCAGGCGGTTTCGGTAGGAACGGATATGGTTGTGATACCAGAAAATATCACTCGCAATAATCTCACCTGTTCGAGGATCGGATGTGCTCGGGCCGGTTGCATTTCTCACCGTGTTGGCGATCCAGCGCACCATATTGTAACGAATATCTTCGGGCTCAAAATCGGGATCTTCCTCTTTCGAGGGCGGCAGCTTGGCTTTAATTGCATTCTTAAAACCGGCTGCCTCAAACGCCTCATTCCAATCTTCTACGCCATCAATCACCACCTGGCGATACTCTTCCGGTGTGCCCGGGTCCACGTAGTAGACAATCGGCTTTACGGGTTCCACAAGTTCACCGCGCGCATACGCTTCAGGATCAGACGGTTCCAGTCTCCAACGGCGGATAAGGGAACGCGTGGCTGCTTTCTGTTCATCTGAACCAAAATCGAGCTGGTTAATGGTAAACCATCCCACACGATAATCGTGATAGCGGGGTGTCATCGGCTCGGCCGGGAGCAGAATCATCGATTGGTTCATCAGCAAAGAGAGCGAATTGGTACCGGCCGATGATGGCGGGTTCACTGCCTCATACGTCATCACATGGCGAACCTCCACATTTTGCGGAAATGTACGAACAGTGTCGATGTAGCTGCGTGAATTATCGAGCCGGCGAACCTGGTACATGTTTCTGAGCCCCTGATTCAACCCCGAAATAGCAGGCACATCGGTTTCAAACAGGCTGTTTACTTCAATTACGGATGTGGTGCTGTCCGGCCCGATGGCTTTGATATCGAAACTGGCAATAACCGGCTCGAAGTTGTTTGCGCGAACAGAGTATGAAATAGGAAGAGAATCGGGTGCCACGCTGTTGTAAAGCCGCTGACGAATGTTAATTTTGTCGCGCACTTTTTCAAATACAATTACCTGCTCTGCAACGGAAGAACCGCTGCTTCTGAAGCCAAAAAAATTATTTGGAACCGCAGCGACACGGCTCACCATCAAAAAATCGCGACCAAGAAGGGAGTCCGGAATTTCGTAGTACACTTTTTCATCAACCTGATGCACATCTATAACACCTTTTCCCGTTACTGCATCGGCTGTAATTACTCTGCTGTAATCGGTTGATGAGCTGTTTGCCGGCCTCGCCTCAGGAGCTGATACCTGTTCCGTTGATGCGCATGATAGTGTGAATATAAAAAGCCCTGAAAGAAGTAGTAGGTTACGTATCACTGTGGTCATACTATAGTCGATTGGTTAAAAAATGAGTTAGAAGAAAGGAGATTTTCCCATTTAAGACAATTTACAGCTCAAAGTTTTACATTCTGTGATTTTCATCCAGAAGTTTTTTCCACTCGGGATGGCGCATCACATACGAGGTTACAAACGGGCAGATGGGTACCAGTTTCAGCTCCCTCTCTTCGATGATCTTAAGCACCTGCAAAACCATTTCTGATGCAATACCTTTACCCTCAAGGCCAACGGGAACTTCAGTGTGGGTTAGAAAAATCATCCCATTTTTATTGATGATGTAATCGATAAACGCTGTTTTACCCTCAGTTTTGAGTTCAAACCGGTTTCTCTCTTTGTTATCGATAAGCTCTTTCTGATTGTTCACTTTCGTTCACTCTCTTTTTTTGATTCGGTTACGCTTTCAGCATTATCTGCATTAAATTTCGACCCAACGGGTGGCCTGTACTCCTGGAAAGGGATTTTCAACAAGTTACCCAAACGATCATTTTCTTCGGGATCCATATGGGTATCAATCCCATATTTCAGGTTTTTGATGTCATCAACCTCAGCGTAGGTACCAAACACTCTGTCCCAAATGGCAAAAATGTTGCCGTAATTGGTATCCGTTAACGGCTGCGTATAGTGATGATGGATTTTGTGCATGTTTGGTGTTACAAAAATGTATGAAAGTGCATTATCCACCTTTTTGGGCATCGTGATATTTGCATGGGTGATGTGGGCAAAAAGTACCGATAAGCTTTGATAAAGCATCACAATGCCGATGGGCACCCCGATCAAAAAGACTCCCAGAATGGTGAAAAATATTCGGAAAACCGTCTCTCCGGGGTGATGGCGAAGGCCGGTGGTTACATCCACCGTTGTATCGGTATGGTGGATCAGGTGAAACTTCCACATCCATTTCACTTTGTGCTCAATCCAGTGTACCAGCCAAGCCCCGATAAAATCGAGCAGCATTACCCCGATGATAATTTTTGCCCAAAGTGGTATTTCAGCCAGATAGAGCAGGCCAAATTCGTTCTCTGCTACCCAGTACGATGTAAAATAGAGAACGCCCGCCAGGCCAAACCCGATAATTGCCGTGAAGAGTGTAAAGGTAAGATTGATGCCGGCATGGCGGATTTTATTGTACTGGAACCGGAAGAGCGGGATGACGCCCTCCATCACCCAAAAAAGAAAAATTCCACCTATTAAGATAGTAGCCCGCAGCCAGGTGGGTATATCCTCAAAGAATGTGATTAAAGATTCCATGGCAGAATTTCATGAAAGTAAACTTTTGGCGCAACTTATTTTGAAGCTTCGTTCGAAT
Organism: Balneolaceae bacterium; assembly: GCA_020832415.1. Lineage (GTDB taxonomy): Bacteria > Bacteroidota > Rhodothermia > Balneolales > Balneolaceae > Rhodohalobacter. Next base: position 21,003 of record JAFIES010000069.1, read on the forward strand.
CTAAAATGATGATTATTGTGTTTCACTTCGTGCTCAAAAGATATACCCTCCTGTGTAAGTCAATGATCCCGATCTTTTCGGGGGAGGAACTAGGGGAGGTAGCCATAGGATTTTGAGCCTCTATATAATTGAATTCCCTGATAACTCTAAATCGCTTCACGTGCAAAAGGTGAGCGCTTTGCTGGTAAAAAAGTTTAGCCCCTTCTTCCGAAATAATCTGGCTCAGAGAGAAATGATTTAGATGCAACTGAAAAAGACTATGAATTGGTATTTAATCAATACCCTTGGAAATAGCACAGTGAACCACCCCCGGCCCCTCCTTGAAAAGGAGGGGAGTCTTTTTTATTAATTTAAGATTTGGATCCAATTTTTAACGACCCAAAAGCATATCCAGAAAGGGTTCTCTGATCTCTTCGCTTGCATCGCGGAAATAGAGGAATGGCAGATGTTCATCAGCACGGGTTGTATCTGCTTCAACACCCCACAGCGGAACCATTGTTGTGGGAAGCATGGAATAACGCGCATCACCAATAACCATCGGTTCATCGGGGTGGCGAACCATGTATCCCTCAGAAAGTCGCGAGAAACGTTGCAGATCACCGAATAACGTGGTGTTTTCAAATCCACTAAACTCGTCATCAATGTTCACCAATGGCGCCGATTCACCTTCATAGATGGCAACTCCCCTGATCCACCCTGTTCGGATGGCGTCGGTGAAGATCAGATCATCATAGATATAATTGGCCCTCCACAATAGCTGATTTCCGATTGTTGGTTTTACCACCAGATCATCAACCGTGTGCCCGCGGGATTCTGCCAGGGATAATGCTGCCGTTTCTGCCCTCTCTTTTTGAACCCAGCCATGTGCTAAAATTATTATCAGCCATGCCCATGAAAACCAGACAAGGGCCTGTCTCTTTTTCCACACACAAATCACGATTAATGTCAGCAATCCGATTGTGAGCAGCGGATCCAGCACAGAGATGATATTCCATGCAAAGCGCGTATCTGAAAACGGCCATAGCAACTGGGTTCCATAACTGGTAAAGGCATCCATAATGCCCGATGTGGCATAAGCTGCCAAGCTATAGATATAGGTCTCTTTGAATGAGAGGTGCTTTCTCACCAGCAACCATAGCAGTACTGCGGCAATCAGTGCGCCTACCGGGATAAAAATAAAAGAGTGGGTAAACTGTCTGTGAATTTCGATGTTAAAAAGCGGATCGGACGGAATATGGATGTAATAATCCAGATCTGCGAGCATGGCAGCGATAAAACCGGTTGCTGCGGCAGGCCGCAGTTTCTCTTTATCTGCTATGGTTGATGATGCCGTTGCCCCTACAAGGCCGTGAGTTAATGGATCCATACTATTTTATTCGTCTCGAACGGCATCAGCGGGTTGAATGGCGGCAGCACGCACAGCAGGGTACCAGCTCGCAAGCAGGCACAGAACCATGGTTCCGCTCAAAAT